>JAKAFI010000364.1 GCA_021818005.1 Acidobacteriota bacterium
CCCGTGAGCTTGGCGAGCGTGGCCGTGGAGTGCGAGCCCTCGGCGTCCATGCCGTCGAAGAGGCCGCGGTTCCCCTCGATGATCGCGACGTCGGCCGCGCCGAAGCCGCGCGCGAGCGAGCGCTGGATCGCCGCGGCAGGCATCAGGTACGTGTCCAGGTTGCGGGCGGCGACCCCCGCCGCCGCCGTCAGCCACGAGGCGTCGATGTAGTCGGGGCCCTTCTTGTACGGCGCGACCCGCAGCCGGCGCCGGCACAGGGCGCGGACAAGGCCGACGGACACCAGCGTCTTGCCGGTGTCGCCGGCCAGTCCGGCCAACACCAGGCGGGGGAGCGTGGGGTGCGTCACCGGGGCCCTCGGCACCTAGATCATGTCGACGAAGCCGCAAGGACACTCGTCGGCGCACTTCTTGCAGCCGTCGCAAACCTCGATCTTGACCTTGTAGAAGTGCCCGAGGACGGGGTCCGACACCTTGGTGAAGCAGTTGGACTGGCAGTACATCCAGCACTTCTCGCAGCCGAAGCACTTGCCGCAGGAGAAGCAGCGCGCGACCTCCGCGAGCGCCTGCTCGGCGGTGATCCCGAGGTCCACCTCGTCCATCGGGTGCGCGAGGCGCTCGGCCGGACCGAGAACCCGGCGTTCGGCACGCGGCGCCGGGTCGTAGCGGTCCATCTTGATCCGCTCGGGACCGACGGTAGGCAGCGCCGGCGGCGCCTTCGGCTCGCCGCCGCGCAACGTGGCGTGGATCGCCTCGGCGGCCTTGCGCCCCTGGCCGACCGAGATCGTGGCGAGGCCGAGGCCGAGCGAGTCGCCGCCCGAGAAGACCTTGTCGATCCCGGTGCGGCCCCACTCGTCGGCCGAGATCCAGGAACCGTTGACCGCGATCTCGCCGAGGGTCGCCCAGTCGGGCTCCTGGCTCACCGCGGTGAGGATCGTGTCGACAGGCAGCTCGTACGTGTCGCCCTCGATCGGGACCGGGCGCCGCCGCCCGGAAGCGTCCGGCTCGCCGAGCTGCATGCGCTGCACGACGAGACCGGCGAGCGAGCCGTCGTCGCGGCGCAGGACGCGCAGCGGGGCGGCGAGGTACTCGATCTTGACCCCCTCCTCGAGCGCCTCGTCGATCTCGCGGTCGATCGCCGGCATCTCGGTGCGGGTGCGGCGGTACAGGATCGTCACCTCGGCGCCCATTCGGCGCGACATCGAGGCGGTGTCGGAGGACAGGCGCAGCGAGACGCGAGCCGCGTCGACCGCGGTGTCGCCGCCGCCGATGACCACGACCCGGTCGCCGACCGGCAGCTTCTCGTTCGAGTTCGCCCGGTTGAGGAACTCGGTGCCGGTCCAAACGCCGGGGCCCTCCTCGCCGGGGAGGCCGAGCTTCTTGCCCTGGTGGGCGCCGATCGCGACGAACACGGCGGCGAAGCCGGCGCGCAGCTCGGCGAGGGAGATCTCCTTGCCCACCGTGGTGGCGCAGCGGATCTCGACCCCCAGGTCGGTGATCTTCTGGATCTCCGCGTCGAGGACCGCGCGCGGGAGCCGGTACTCGGGGATCCCGTAGCGCAGCATGCCGCCCGGCTTGGGCAGGCTCTCGAACACGACGACCTGATAGCCGCGGCGGGCCAGTTGGTACGCGCACGACAGGCCCGCCGGCCCGGAGCCGATGACCGCGACCTTCTCCGGGAACGGCCCGCCGACGTCGAGTCGGGGCAGCGCCAGGCCGTGGCTGATCCCCCAGTCGCCGAGGGCGCGCTCGACGGAGTTGATCGCCACCGCGCCGTCCTTCTCCTTGCGGTTGCAGCTGGCCTCGCACGGGTGCGGGCACACCCGGCCCATCACGGCCGGGAACGGGGTGGTCTCGGCCTCGAGCATCCACGCCCTCGTGTACGCCTCCTCGAGGCTCGTTCCCAGCTTGTCGCGCAGCGCGATCGTGGTCAGCCAGCCGCGGATGTCGTTGCCGCTCGGGCAGTGACCGATGCACGGCGCCAGCTTCTCGACCTGCTGCGGCCGCAGGTTGGAAACCTGGGTGGCGCCGCTGCCCCCCATGCGGAGCGGGGGTTTCTTGGTCACCGGCTTGAGAAGGCCCATCGTCGTCCTCGCAATCTTCGTCTCGCGCTTCGTCGCGGCCGATCACCTCCGGGGCCGGAGCCGGCCCCGGAGGCTCGCCGCGATGAGGCTCACGCCTTGTCCGGAGGCAGCGTGATGTAGCTGCCGCCGAGGTACGAGTAGATGCAACGGCCGGAGTCCATCAGCTGGCGGATCGCGTGCTTGCACAGCTCCTTGTCGCACTCGGCCGCGCCGAACTTCTCGATCATCGCCTTGGTGAGATCCATGGCCTTGAGGCTCTTCTTGCCGTGGGTCTCGGTCACCAACTGGAACATCGCTTCGGCAACCTGGTCAACGCTGACAGACATGGGATCCTCCTCCGTGCTTCAGACCTGTCGCATGTGGATGGAACGCCTGAACGTCTCGCCGGCGTGCTTGAAGTCGTCGATGTGGTACTTGCTGAACGGGATGCCGGTGAGACGGAAGAAGCTGGGCCAGCCGATCCGCTCGATCCACTCGCCCATGCGCTCGAACTTGCGCGCGTTGGCGGCGTAGGCGTCGACGATCGTGCGCACCGCCCCGACGACCTCCGGCCAGCGCGGCGGGTTGTTGGGCAGGAACGGGATCGCCAACTTGGAGAACTTCGGCTCGCTACGGGCGTTGGAGACCTTGCCGCCGACCCAGATCGAGAGGCCGTCGTTCTCGGCGTTGGCGATCTTCATCGCGGGGCACACGGTGAAGCAGTTGCCGCAGTACATGCACTGCTCTTCGATGATCTCGACGGACTGGACGCCGTCCACCGTGGCCGGGCGCACCGCGCCGGTCGGGCACGACGCGACGAGGCTCGGAACCTCGCACATCTTCGGCACGTCGCCGTGCTTGATCTTCGGGGCCTTGCGGTGGATGCCGAGGAT
>JAKAFI010000365.1 GCA_021818005.1 Acidobacteriota bacterium
CGGTCGAGGTGTTGCGGTGGGTCTGAACGACCGCGCCCTGTGGGAGCTGCAGTGGCATCCGGCCGGCGGCGGGCGGGTCCGCCGGCTGGTGCTGACGTGGCGCGGCCTCCGCCGCGCGATCGTCGTCCTCGGGCTCGTCGGAGTGGTCGTGCTCGCGTTCGTCCTTGCGTTGCCGCTGGGACTGCGCGCGTTCCTCACCTCGTTCACGGTCGACGCCGCACGGCGCGAGAACCACACCCTCAAGTCGCGGCAGGGCGACCTGCGGGAAAAGGCGGCCGCGCTGGCCGGGCGCGTCTGGGCCGACGTGCAGCGCGGCCGCCGCCTGGCGTGGGCCGTCGGGATCGGCGGCGCGACGTGGCAGCCGCCGTGTCCGGCGCCGCCCGCCGCCGGCGCGGCCGACACGGCGGTGGCCTCATGGCTGTCGCGGCAGGGGGCCCGTCTGGACCAGCTCGGCGAGGCGCTCGGCGGCGCCGGCTCGGGCCAGGCGCCGTGCCCGCTCCCCGCGCTCCCCACCGGGTTCCCGATCGGCCGGTCGGAGGCGGTGCCGGTGGCGCTGTACGGGTGGCAGGTGTCGCCGTTCACCGAGAAGACGGCGGCGCAGTTCGGCGCCACGCTGGCCGCCCCGGAAGGGACGCCGGTGCTGGCCACCGGCGCCGGCCGCGTCGTGTTCGCAGGCGGCGCCCGGGAACACCGCACCAACGACTGGGCGCGCCTCGGCGGCCTGGTCGCCGTCGATCACGGCGGCGGCGTACTCACGATCTTCGGCCATCTGCGCGACGTCGCCGTCAAGCGCGGCCAGAGCGTGGCGCGCGGCGACACGATCGGCACCGTGGGGCAGACCGGCTGGACGCGGGTGCCGGCGCTGTACTACGAGGTGCGCTGGCCCCTCGGAGGCGTCAGCCGGCCGATCGACCCGGGTCTGGTGACGCTCTCGCTGCCGGTGCCGGACCTGGACGCGCACCTCGCCGATCCGACCGGGGGGCTGCCGCCCGAATACCCGCAGATCGATCGGCTGCTGGCCGGCGGCGTCGCCCACCCGGGGGCGCACCGGCCGGTCGCCCGCGTTCCCCGGCGCCTCCGTCACGCCGCGCCCGCCGCCACCCCCCACCGGTGACGCCGCATCTGCGAGGCTTCGCGCCGCTGGCGGCTCGATCGCGAGACACGCGGGCCGCGGCCGAATGTTGCCGCCCCCCGGGGGCGGTGCTAGGCTTCACGAGCGGCGCGCCCGCGCCGGGAGGGCTGGATGGTCGAGACACACCTCAAGCGAACGCCGCTGTACGAGTGTCACGTCGAGGCGAACGCGCGCATCGTTCCGTTCGCGGGCTTCGAGATGCCGGTGCAGTACACGGGCGTGCTCGAGGAGCACCGGGCCGTGCGCACGGCCGTCGGGCTGTTCGACGTTTCGCACATGGGCGAGATCGAGGTCACCGGGCGGCGGGCGCTGGACTTCGTGCAGTACGTGACCTGCAACGACGCCGCCAAGCTCACGCTCGGGCGGGCGCAGTACTCGGGCCTGATGACGCCTCGCGGTACGTTCGTGGACGACCTGCTCGTCCACAAGATGGCGGACGAACGCTACTTCCTGGTCGTCAACGCGGCCAACAAGGACAAGGACTACGCCTACCTGTGTGCTCAAGCCGCGGGGTTCGACGACGTCGAGGTCACGGACCGCTCGGACGAGTACGCCCAGATCGCCGTGCAGGGGCCGAAGGCGCTGGCGACGCTGCAGAAGCTGACCGCGACCCCGCTTGCCGAGATCAAGTACTACCGCTTCGTCGAAGGGGCGGTCGACGGCGCGCCGGCGATCATCGCGCGCACCGGCTACACCGGCGAGGACGGCTTCGAGGTCTACGTCGCCCCTGCGGACGCCCCGCGCCTCTGGCGCGCCCTGCTCGCCGCCGGCCGCGAGTCCGGCATCGTCCCGGCCGGGCTCGGGGCCCGCGACACGCTCCGCTTCGAGGCGTGCATGCCGCTGTACGGGAACGATATCGACGACACGACAACGCCGTTCGAGGCGGGCCTCGGCTGGATCGTGAAGCTCGATAAGGGCGGCTTCCTCGGGCGCGAGGCGCTGCTGCGGCAGCACGGCGACGGCGTGCGCCGCTCGCTCGTGGGGTTCGAGATGACCGGCCGCGGCATCGCGCGGCACGGCTATCCGATCCTGGCCGGCGGCCGGGCCGTGGGGCAGGTGACGTCGGGAACGCACGCGCCGACGCTGGGGCGCGCGCTGGGGATGGGGTACGTGCCGGTCGAGAACGCCGCGGCCGGCTCGCCGCTCGAGGTCGAGATCAGGGAGCAGCGGATCGCCGCACGGGTGGTCGAGATGCCGTTCTACCGGCGGGCGCGCTAGGGGAGCGAGGGAGGACAGGCCATGGCACAACCGAACGATCGCATGTACAGCAGGACGCACGAGTGGGTCCTCCTGGCCGGCGGCGAGGCGACCGTGGGGATCACGCAGTACGCCCAGGAGCAACTCGGTGACGTCGTCTTCGTCGAGTTGCCGGCGGCGGGAAAGAAGGTCGAGAAGGGCGCGGCGCTCGGCAACATCGAGTCGGTCAAGGCGGTCTCCGAGGTGTTCGCCCCGGTGTCCGGCGAGGTGACCGCGACCAACGGCGACCTCGAGAGCCGGCCGGAGCTCGTCAACCAGGAGCCGTACGGCGGCGGCTGGCTGGTGCGCCTCGCCGTCGCGGCGGGCGCGGCCGACGGTCTGATGGACGCCGCGGCGTACGAGAAGTTCCTCGCCGAGGAAGGTGCGCACTGATGCACCGCTATCAGGCGGGGGAGGGCGACCGCCGCGCCATGCTCGAGGCGGTCGGGTGCTCCGCCGTCGACGAGCTGTTCTCGACGATCCCGGCCGCGGTGCGCGGCGCACTCGACCTGCCGCCGGCGCGGAGCGAGGAGGAGGTGCGGCGGGAGTTCTGGGCGCTCGCGAGCGCCAACG
>JAKAFI010000366.1 GCA_021818005.1 Acidobacteriota bacterium
AGCGGGGTCACGTTCTGCACCGGTCAGCCGCTGACCGCGTCCGATGTCGTGGCCAGCTTCGAACGGGCGCGCACCCTCCCCACCTCGGCCGTGGCCCAATACCTCGTCGGCGTGCGCTCGATCACCGCGGCTGGCCCGGCAACGGTCGTCATCGAGACCGACGGAGCCCAGGCGGACCTGCTCAACCGGCTCTCCTTCATCTTCGTCCTCCGCGCGCGCGACGCCGGCCCCGGCTCCATCACCGCGCCGGTCGGCACCGGCGCGTACCGGTTCACCGGCGAACGCAAAGGCGGCACGATCCTCGCGGAGGGATGGCCGGGATGGCGCGGGCGGCCGGCGTGCGGCCGGGTCGTGTTCGAGTTCGCCGGCACCGGCGAGGCCGCCGTCGGGCGGCTGCTCGCCGGCGGGGGGGACGTCTGCCACCTCGTCCCCGACGCCTGGCTGGCGGAGGTCGCGCGTTCCCCGATCGCGCGCCTCGAGCAGCAACCGAGGCTCGCGGTGCAGCTGCTTGGCATCACCGACCAGGCGGCCCGGGGCGAGACGAAGCGCGCGCTCGCCGACGTCCGGGTGCGGCGGGCCCTGCTCCTGGCGCTCGACCGCTCCTCCTGGGTCGCCAACCTCTTCCGCGGCAACGCCACCGTGGCGTCGCAGTACGTCCACCCGGCGGTGTTCGGCTACGACCCCGCGCTCCAGCCCGCGCCCTACGACCCCGCCGAGGCCCGGCGGCTGCTGGCCGAGGCCGGGTTCCCAAGCGGCTTCGACGTCGAGCTCGCATATGACCCAGCCGCGACCGCCGTGGCGGAGGCGATCACCTCGGACCTCGCCAAGGTCGGGGTGCGGGTGCAGTTGCGGCCCGGCGCCCTGACCGCCCCGCTGAAGTTCTTCGGCTGGGCGTGCAGCACGGGCGACGCGTCCGACTTTTTCGAAAGCCTCATCCGCAGCGGCGGCCCCCGCCAGTTCGGCGATTCCGGCGTCGATGCCTTGCTCGACGCGGCCGGCCGCGAGGCCGACCCGGTCAAGCGCCTCGTGCTGCTGCAGCAGGCGCAGCGGCGAACGCTCGACCTCCTGCCGCTCCTCCCGCTCACCGTTCGCTGGGGGTTCAAGGGCGTGTCGCAGCGGGTGGACGTGGTCGTCCGCTACGACGAGCGCGAGGACGTCGCCGCCTTCCGCTGGCGCGGGTAGCGTCCGATCACGCCACAGCCGGCCGCAGAATCGCCGGGTCGCCGCTCAGCGGGCGCCGCCCGGCGACGTCGTGGGCGTCGCGCGGGTCGCCTCGTGACCGCAGCCGGTCCGCACCCAGCCGCCGCGGATCGTCGTGCGGTCGCAGTACGCCTTGCCGATGCTGTTCGGGTTGTTGAGGTAGGCGAGGATGCTGTCGCACGTCTCGTCCGCCGCGGGCACGACCCGGCACACCCCACGGAACTGATCGTTGATGAAGCAGCACGGCGCGGGCGCCTCGGCGCTCCGGCCCACTGCGGCCGCGGCCAGCGCCACGAGCGCGACCGCGACCCACGCCACCGCTCCCCTTGGTTTCTTGTGCATCGGGCACCTCCGGCGCGCCCAGACGCGACCGCATTCAGAATAGCACCGGGCCTCTCGTGCACGCCGTGCTACGCGGCCCGTTCCGGCCCGCTCGCCCGGCGACGCGGCGCTCAGCGCGCGGCGGAGCGCGCTCCGGCGTCGCGCAGGACCTCGCCCGCCACGATCGCCGGCAAAAGGCCCGGTCGGAGCGAGGCGCGCAGCGTCTCGGCCTCGCGCACCGCCTCGCCGCGCCGGCCGGCGGCGAACAGCGCCTTGGCTTCACACGCTCGCGCCAGGTCGAGGAGCTGGCGCAGCATGAAGTCGTACGCGCAGCGCGGCTCGAGGTTCGTCACCACGTTCACGGCTGCCTGCACCGCCGCGGGTGCACGCCCGAGGGCCAGCAGCGCCATCGCACGGGCGAGATCGCACTCGACCGCGGCGTCGGGGCTGCGCTTGGCCGCCGCGGTCATGGCGTCGGGATCGTCGGGGCGCGTCCGGCCGAGCCGCCAGCGCGCCAGGCACGCCACGGCGTCCCCGTCGGGCGTCGTGTCGTACGAGCGGACGTTGCAGTCCTCGTCGTGGACCTCGTCCCACCACACGTCGGCGCGGGCGCGAACCTCCGCCTGCGGCCCGCTCGGGTCGCTCGCGGACCAGCCAGCGAGCGCGGCCGCGAGCGTCGCGCGGTCGCGTCGTTCGATCGCGACCCGCGTCAGCAGCTGCGTCGTCCGGAACGTTCCGGCGGGCGTCACCGCGTGGGCGCGGTTCTCCCTCAAGGTCGCCTCCGCGCCGGCGAGGTCCCCCGCGATCGCCTGCAGGTGACCGAGGGCGAGGCCGAGGCTGTCGTTCCCGGTCACCCGCCACGCCGCCCGCAGCCGCTCGATGCCGCCGCGGAGGTCCCCGGCCTGGGCGTGGGCGCGGCCCGCGTAGAGCGCGAGCAACGCCCGGTACGGCCGCTCGGCGAGCAGCGGCGCGGCCGCCTCGGCCAGCGCCCGCTCGCGCACGGCCAGCGCCGCCGCGCCGCCCGCGCTGGCGGCGGCGAGGAGGTCCGTCGCGCCGACTGCGACCGCGAGCCGCAGCGCGCGCAGGTCACGGCCCGCGTTCGGGCCGCTCGACGGGTTGCCCCAGCGGTCCACGGTGTAGCGCGTCGCGTGCAGCGAGAACGAGGAGCTGCCGTCCGCCTCGAAGATGAAGCCTGGCCCGGTGTCGATCTCCCCCGGCGCCGCCTGCTCGAGCAGCGTGTACCAGGAGATCGTGCTCCCACCGGGCGGGAAGACGCCGGCGAGCCCCTGGCTGTCGACGTCGGCGAACGTCGATTTCTCCGTCGCGCTCGGCGCGGCGAACGCGACCTCGCCGATCACCGGCGACGACGCGAGGTAGGCGTTGAACGCGAGGAAGCGGATGCGCGGGGTG
>JAKAFI010000056.1 GCA_021818005.1 Acidobacteriota bacterium
GCCAGGAGGTGATGCGCGGGATCGTGCAGGAGAAGACCGAGCGCGTGGTCGAGATCCTGATCTCCTCGATGTCGTCGTTCGACCTGCTCACCGGCAAGGTCACGGGCCTCGCGCTCGTCGGGCTGACGCAGGTCGGCGCGTGGCTGGCGATGGGCGGCCTCATGGCGCTCTACTCCGGCGGCGCAGCTATGGTGGCGGGGGTGAACGTCTTCCAGTACGTGGACCTGCGGATCATCCCATGGTTCTTCGTCTTCTTCCTGCTCGGGTACCTCACGTTCGTGTGCATCTACGCGGTCGGCGGCGCGATCTCCAACTCCGAGAAGGAGGCGCAGCAGTTTATGGGGCCGATCATGATGGTGGCGATGGTCCCCTGGATGCTGGCGTTCCCGATCCTGCAGAACCCCGAGTCCACACTGGCGACCGTGCTCTCGTTGATCCCGGTGTTCACCCCGATCACGATGTTCATGCGGATTATCGTCAGTGAGCCGCCGATGTGGCAGGTAGGCCTCTCGATCGTCCTCTCGGTCGCCACGGTCTACGTCTTCTTCTGGATGACCGCGAAGATCTTCCGGGTCGGGATCCTGTCGTACGGCAAGCGCCCGAGCCCGGCCGAGCTGTGGCGCTGGCTCAAGGTGGCCTGAGGCGAGCTCCGCCACCGCGGCGGGCGGCGCCTGCGGCTACGGCAGGTAGGTGTAGGCGATGTAGATCTCGGCCGGCACCGGGACGCCGTTGCACGTCGCCGGCGCGTACCTCCAGTGCTTCGCCGCCTCCCTGACGCCGCCGTAGAGTCCCCCGCGGAGCTGGGTGAACGCGAGGTCGTGGATGAGTCCGTCCGTTCCCACCTCGGCGAGCGCGACGACGGTCCCGAAGATCCGCCGCGCCTTGGCATACGTGTCCACGCCCGGGTCCTTCTTCGCGATCAACCTGGGGGGGTCGGTGTGGCGCACTCCGGCCACCGTTCGGCGCCGGCCGGCGCCGCGAAGCTGTCCTCGGCCTGGACGCCGGAATCCGGGGCCAGTTCGACGACCGTCGCCTCGACCGCGAGCTCCTTTCCCTCGAAGCAGCGCAGCGTCCTCGGGTAGGCCTTGGCGCCGAGGGTGACCTCGCCCTCTCGCAGCCCGGCCACGAGGCCGAAGAGCTTGACGTGGACGCGAAGGAGGAACCGCCCGGTGTCGGGCGAGAGCAGGTCCTCGAGCCGGGCGGCCTTGGCGACCAGCTCGGTCCCGCGCTGCTGCATGTCCTCCGCGGCGCGGGCGGGCGCGGCGCTCGTCGCCGCGAGCCCACCGAGTGCGGCGACGGCAAGCCAAGCGGAGCCCAGAAACGACCGTACGACGGGCGTGAGACCCATGGTGCCCCCCCTGTACTAAGCGTTCTGTGCACTCAGTATAGGTCCGCCGTGACCCGACGCAACCTGGCCGGCGGCCGTCTCCAGGGCCCCGGCGCCCAGGGCCCGGACCCCGGTCTCTTCGGACCACGGTCCACTGACCACGGACCACGTCCTTTCGCAGCCCGGTGCCCGGCTTCAGTCCACCGTCAGGGTCTTCGACAGGTTGCGCGGGTAGTCGGGGTCCATCCCGCGCGCGACCGAAAGGTGGTAGGCGAGGAGTTGGAACGGCACCGCGCCGGCGATCGCATACTCGAGGTCGGAGCCGGCGGGCAGCGGGACGAACTGCGAGGCCTCGGCCTCGAGCTGGCGGTTCGGGGCCGCCAGCACGACGGCGTGGCCGGCGCGGCACGTCACCTCGGTGACGTGGTTTGTGAGCATCTCGGCGCCCGAAGGCGGGGCGGTGAAGAACACCGGGGTGTCGCGCTCGACCATGGCGAGCGGACCGTGCTTGAACTCGGAGGAGAACAGCCCCTCGCACGGCAGGCCGGTGACCTCCTTGCACTTGAGCGCGCCCTCGAGGGCGACCGCGTGGCCGAGGCCGTAGCCGAGAATGAAGAGCCGGTCGCAGCCCGCGAATTGGCGGGCGAGCTTCGCCATCGGGGCGTCGGTGTTGGCGATCGCGCGCTCGATCCAGGCCGGCGCCGCGTCGAGCTCCTCGACGGGGTGGCCGCCGACCGCGGCGGCGAGGGCGATCAGCGCGATCACCTGGTTGGTATAGGTCTTGGTGGCGGGGACCGAGATCTCCCAGCCGCACGCCAGCGGCAGGTAGACCTTCACCTTGCGGGTCATCGTCGAGCCGAGGACGTTGACCAGGCCGAGCGGCGCAACGCCCCTCGGCGTGGCGAAGTTGATCGCGTTGAGCACGTCCTTCGTCTCGCCGCTCTGGGAGACGTAGAGCGCCGCGTCGCCCGGGCGCAGCGCGGGCCCGAACTGCTCCTGGAACTGCTGCGGCAGCACCGGGATCGCCAGCCGGCCGGCGAGGCGAGACCAGAACGTGGAGCCGAGCAGGCAGGCGTGGTACGACGAGCCCGAGCCGACCAGGAACAGGCGCTCGGCGGCGCGCAGCGACTCCACCATGCGAGGCAGGTGCTCCGACGCCTCGAGGAGGTGGAGCAGCGCCCGCGCCGTCTCCGGCTGCTCGTGGATCTCCTTGAGCATGAAGTGGTCGTAGCCGCCCTTCTCGGACGCGCCCATCCCCTCGTCTGCCTGCTTCGGCGGGTGGATCACCTCTCTCCCGTCGGATACCTTGAACAGCCGCACGCCCGCGGGCTCGAGCACGGCCATCTCACCGTCCTCGACCGGGACGACCGAGCGCGTGAGCGGCAGGATCGAGGGCAGGTCGGAGGAGCAGCAGGTGAAGTCGGGTCCGATCCCGAGCACGAGGCCCGAGCCTTTCTTCGCGGCGACCAGGCGGTTGTGCTCTCGGTCGGTGACGACGAACGCGAAGTCGCCGGCGAGGTCGGCGAAGGCGGCGCGGACGGCGTCGGGGAGCGCGAGGCCGCGCTTGGCGTGGCGCTCCACCGCATGGACGCACGACTCGCCGTCGTTGGTGCCGCGCACGGTCATCCCCTCGGCGAGGAACTCTCGGCGCAACACGGCGTTGTTGACCACGTTGCCGTTGTGGGCGCCGACCATCGTCCCCTCGGAATCGAGGTGCGGCTGGGCGTTCGCGATCGAAGGGGCGCCGAACGTCGCCCAGCGCAGCTGGGTGATGCCGCGCAGGCCCGAGAGCTCGGCGAAGCGCAGCCTGTCGGCCACCTCCTGCACGCGACCGACGTCCTTGCGCAGGTCGATGCGGCCGCTCGCCTCGACCGTTGCGGCGCCCACCGAGTCGTAGCCGCGGTAGGCGAGCCGCTTCGCAGCGGCGGTCAGGATCTCGCCGAGAGGGCGCTCGCTCGCACAGACGATGCCGAAGATGCCGCACATGTTGACCTCCGATGCTCGTTTCGACGGGCCGTGTCCCCGGCGCCGCGACTCGCGCACGCCGGAGGCGCAACATTGTAGCGCCCGCCCGGTGGCCGCCGGCCGGCAGCGGTTGCGGTAGAGTGCCGTCATGAACGCGAACGACGGACACCAACGCGCCATCCTGCAGCGCATCGCACACCGCGCCATGCGCGACCGCGGGCTCGAACCGGACTTCTCCACCGCGGCGCTCGCCCAGGTCGCCGGCCTCGCGGCGGCGGCGCCGCAGCGCGACGGGCTGCGCGACCTGCGCGCGCTCCCCTGGTGCTCGATCGACAACGACGACTCGATGGACCTCGACCAGCTCTCGGTCGCGCGCCGGACCGATGCCGGTGCGGTGCAGGTGCTGGTCGCGGTCGCCGACGTCGACGGCCTGGTCGGCAAGGGGTCGCCGGTGGACGAGCACGCGCGCACGAACACGACGTCGGTGTACACGGCGGCCCAGATCTTCCCGATGCTGCCGGAGAAGCTCTCGACCGACCTCACCTCCCTCGCCGACCGGCAGGAGCGCCCCGCGGTCGTGGTCGAGATCAGTTTGGGGGCCGACGGCGCGATCGTGGCTTCCGACGTCTACCGGGCCGTGGTGACGAACCACGCCAAGCTGGCGTACGACGCGGTGGCCGCGTGGCTGGAGGGGACGGGCCCGGTCCCGGCGGCGCTCGCCGCGGTCCCCGGCCTCGACGCCAACCTGCGCCTGCAGGACGAGGTCGCGCAGCGGTTGCGCGAGTCGCGGCACGAGCACGGCGCGCTCGAGCTGCAGACGATCGAGGCGCGCCCGGTGTTCGACGCCGATGCGATCTCGGACCTGCGCCCCGAGGAGCGCAACCGTGCCAAGGAGCTGATCGAGGACCTGATGATCGCGGCCAACGGCGTGACCGCGCGCTTCCTGACGGCGAAGGGCGTGCCTTCGCTGCGCCGCGTCGTGCGCACGCCCAAACGTTGGGAGCGCATCGTCGAGGTCGTGGAACATCTCGGCGAGGCGCTGCCGCCGCAGCCGGACGCCCGGGCGCTGGCCGCGTTCCTCGCCAAGCGGCGCGCCGCCGACCCGCTGCGCTTCCCCGACGTCTCGCTCACCGTGATCAAGCTGCTGGGCGCCGGCGAATACGTCGTCGAGCGGCCCGGCCAGGACGCGCCGGGCCACTTCGGGCTTGCGGTCAAGGACTACACTCACGCCACCGCGCCGAACCGTCGCTTCCCCGACCTGATCACGCAGCGCCTGCTCAAGGCCGCGCTCGCCGGAGCGCCGCCGCCGTACGCCGAGGCGGAGCTCGCCGAGCTGGCGACGCACTGCACGCAGCAGGAGGACGCCGCCAACAAGGTCGAGCGCCAGGTCGCCAAATCGGCAGCGGCCATGCTGCTGGGAGGCCGGATCGGGCAGACGTTCGACGGCATCGTCACCGGCGCCGCGGACAAGGGGACGTGGGTGCGGGTGTTCCAACCGCCGGTCGAGGGGCGCCTGATGCGCGGCTTCGAGGGGGCTGACGTCGGGCACCGGCTGCGCGTCCGCCTCGTCCACACCGACGTCGAGCGCGGCTTCATCGACTTCGAACGCGCGTAGCCGATCTCCCAGCTACGGCAGGGTGTTGCGTCGGCCCGAGTGTCGGGCGACTGACCTCCCGGCCCGGCGGATGAATCGACGCTTGCATTTCATTAACGTAATAGGTAAAGTATACGCAGGAAGCGGAGGGCGGATGGAGGTCCTGTTCACCACAAGGAAGTTGCAGAAAGTCTGCAACTCCGAACGGGAGATCATCCGGGTGTTTGGACCGTCATGCGGGAGGTTGCTTCAGAGGCGGCTGGTAGATCTTGCCGCAGCGGCGTCGCTTGCCGAGCTGAGTACGCTGCCTCAGGCTCGGTGCCATCCGCTGAAAGGCCAGCGCGAGGGCCAGTTCGCCCTGGATCTTGAGCACCCGAGGCGGTTGATCCTGGAGGCGGCGCACGACCCGGTCCCCGTGCGGGAAGACGGGGGTATCGATTTGGAGCGCGTGACGCGGGTTTGTGTTGTCGAGGTGGTGGACTATCACTAGTAAGGAGGCGGCCATGATGCAGCGCACAAAGAATCGCTATGAGCCGGACTACGCGATCGCGCCTGGCGAGACTCTGCAGGAGGCGCTCGATGCGCTGGGGATGTCCCAGGTGCAGCTTGCCGAGCGCACCGGCCTGACGCCGAAGACCATCAACCTCATCATCAAGGGAGCTGCGCCGATCACACCGGCAACCGCGCTGCAGCTGGAGCGCGTTCTTGGCACAGCTGCCAGCTTCTGGAACAGCCGTGAGGTCCAGTACCGTGAATCGCTCGCTCGCCGTGCGGAAGCCACCCAACTTGGGACGCAGGGCGCGTGGCTGAAGAGGATCCCGTTCCGAGCGATGGCAAGACTTGGATGGATTAAGTTGCATTCGGAGCCCACACAACAATTGAGGGAGGTCTTGGGCTTTTTCGGCGTCGCGAGCACCGAGCAATGGGAGACGGTTTGGGCAAGTCCGTCAGCGGCGTTCCGGGCGTCACCCGCGTTCGCAAAGGACCCCGGGGCTGTGGCGGCGTGGCTCAGAAGAGGCGAGCTGCAGGCTCAGGCAATAGCAACAAGCGTGTACGATCCCTCAAAGTTCCGTGTGGCGCTGGACCAGGCCCGAGCGCTGACAAACGAGCCGCCGCAGGTTTTCACGAAGGACCTGGTTGCGATCTGTGCGGCGGCCGGGGTGGCGGTCGCGTTCGTCCACGAGCTGCCGCGCCTGCGGACGAGCGGTGCGACACGCTGGCTTTCACCGGCCAAGGCACTGATTCAACTTAGCCTCCGCTACAAGACGGACGATCAGCTCTGGTTCACCTTCTTCCACGAGGGTGCTCACATCTTGCTTCATGGGAAGCGGGACGTTTTCCTAGAGGACGATGGCGAGAAGTCCGAGAAGGAGCAAGAAGCCGACCGGTTCGCGGCCGATAAGCTAATCCCGGGCCAGGCTTACAAGGCTTTCGTCGCGAATCGGTTGCACTTCAGCAAAGCCAGTATCCAACACTTCGCTGCAGGAGTCGGAGTGGCGCCCGGTATCGTTGTCGGTCGCTTGCAGCACGACGGGCGGCTGCCGGTGACGCACTGCAACGATCTCAAACGCCACTTCAAGTGGGCGTGAGGGGCTGCCGATGCCCTCGCTCGACTGGATCGGGAAGAAGGCCGTCGTCAACCATCATCGGCAGGTGCCGTTCCGGCTGCTACAGTAACGTCCAGAACTGTCCGTCGGTGACCCTGCCGCAGGCAACCTCCTCGTTCAGGGCGACAACTTGCTCGCGTTGAAGGCGCTGCTGCCGTACTACGCGGGCAAGGTGAAGTGCATCTACATCGACCCACCCTACAACACCGGCAACGAGGGGTGGGTCTACAACGACGCCGTCAACTCGCCCGAGATCAGGCGCTGGTTGGGGCAGGTCGTCGGCCCGGAGGCGCAGGACCTCTCCCGCCACGACAAATGGCTGTGCATGATGTACCCGCGGCTGGCGTTGCTGAGGGAGTTCCTCTCGGATGACGGCGCCCTGTTCGTCAGCATCGACGACAACGAGATCGGGTGTTTGCGGCTACTCTTGGACGAGATCTTCGGCAAGGCCAACTTCGTAGCCACGATTATCTGGCAGAAGGTCTATTCACCGAAGAACTCCGCGAAGCACTTCTCGGAGGACCACGACTACATCGCCGTCTATGCTCGGAATGCACCAACCTGGCGGCCGAACCTGTTGAGCCGGAGCGAGCGACAGGACAAGGCATATCGAAACCCCGACAGGGACCCGCGTGGACCCTGGAAACCAAGCGGCCTGGATGCAAGAAACCCCTACTCCAAGGGAATCTACCCAATCACCTGCCCAGGGGGAAGAACTATTGACGGCCCGCCGGGCGGGTCCTATTGGCGGTTCTCGTTTGAAAAGTTCAAAGAATTGGATCGCGACGGCCGTATCTGGTGGGGCAAGGACGGCAATGCGACGCCGCAGCTGAAGAGGTTTCTGACCGCAGTGAAGAAAGGGCTGGTCCCACAGACGCTTTGGCGTTATGAGGATGTCGGCCACACGCAGGAGGCGAAGCAAGAGCTGATAGGCATATGTGACTTTGACGGTCCTGCTGACGTGTTCATTTCGCCCAAGCCCACGCGTCTTCTGAACAGGATCATCGAGCTCGCAGGATCTGAGACGTGCCTGGTCATGGATTCCTTCGCAGGGAGCGGTACTACGGGCCACTCAGTGCTAGGGCTGAACAACCGCGATGGAGGAAGGCGGAAATTCGTGCTGATCGAGATTGACGAGCGAGTGGCAGAAACGGTGGCAAGACAGCGCCTTTCAAGGGCGATTGATGGCTATGCAGAAAAGAGACCAGGTGGGGTCAGCCGTGAGGTGGACGGTCTTGGCGGTGGGTTTCGCTACTGCACCCTTGGCGAACCTCTCTTCGACGAGGTTGGCAACATCCGAAAGACGGTGACCTTCCCGGAACTGGCCGCACACGTGTTCTTCACCGAAACCGGAGCGCCCGTCCCGCAACCGGTCGAAGCTTCGTCGCCCTTCCTGGGGGCATACGGTGGCAAGGCGGTGTACCTCTTGTTCAACGGCGTGCTTGGTGATCGCCGGCCCGCCAGTGGCAATGTGCTGACCGGCGACGTGTTGCGACAGTTGCCGGCATTTGATGGCGTACGCGTGGTGTACGGCGAGGGGTGCCGGTTGGGCGCAGACAGGCTGCGCCAGGAAGGCGTCGTGTTCCGGCAGATCCCCTACGAGATCAAGGTGAGCTGATCATGCTGCGGCTCAAGATCTACCAGGAGAGGTGTCTCGAGATCCTCGAGCGCTATCTGAGGCGCGCGGTCGAGGTGGGCTCCAAGGCTGCCTTCGACGAGCGCGACGATGCCCGAGGACGGTACCGCTCGATCGCGCTGCTTCCAGGCCTACCATACGTCTGCTTGCGGGTTCCAACCGGGGGTGGGAAGACCCTGATGGCGAGTCATGCCCTGGGGATCGCGGCGCGCACCTATCTCCAAGCCGACCGCGCGCTCTGTCTCTGGCTCGTGCCGACAAACACGATCCGCGAGCAGACCCTCGCCGCGCTCCGCAACCGGGAGCACCCATACCGCCAGGCGGTCGACGCGGCGTTCGGCGGTCAGGTGCGGGTCATGGACCTCGCCGAGGCGCTCTACCTGCAGCGAGCGTCCCTCGAAGGCGAGACGTGCATCGTCGTTTCGACGCTGGCGGCCCTCCGCGTAGAGGACACGGAGGGGCGAAAGGTCTACGACGCCAACGGGGCGCTCCAGCCGCACTTCAGCGGTCTTTCCGACGACGTCGCGGCGAGGATGGAGAGGAACGAGGACGGGGTTATCATTCCTTCCCTCGCCAACGTGTTCCGGATGTGGCGCCCGCTGGTCGTCATGGACGAGGCTCACAACGCGCGCACGCCATTGTCGTTCGAGACGCTGGCGCGGGTCAGCCCGTCGTGCATCCTCGAATTCACGGCAACCCCGGAGACGCAGCACAGGCCCCAGCAGGGGCTTTGGGCGAGCAACGTCCTGACCCACGTGTCGGCGGCGGAGCTGAAACACGAGGAGATGATCAAGCTGCCGATCAAGCTCCAGACCGGCAGCGACTGGAAGCGCGTGGTGAGCGATGCGCTGGCCATGCAACGCACACTTGAGGCGATCGCCAAGGCCGAGGAAGGGCGGACGGGCGAGTACCTCCGTCCCATCGTGCTCTTGCAGGCGCAGCCGCACCGCCAGGATCGGGCGACCGTCTCGGTCGAGGTGTTGAAGGCCTCACTGCTCGAGGATTTCAAGCTTCCGGAGGAGCACATCGCGGTCGCCACGGGTCAGACACGTGAGATCAGAGACGTCGACCTATTCGATCGTGCCTGCGAGATCCGGTTCATCATTACAGTTGAGGCACTTAAGGAGGGCTGGGACTGCTCATTCGCCTACGTGTTGTGCTCTGTCGCGGAGGTCATTTCGCCACGCCGGGTGGAGCAGATTCTCGGACGTGTTCTCCGAATGCCGGGCGCGCGGCGCAAGCAAAGCCCAGAGTTGAATTGCGCTTATGCTTTCGCGGTGTCACCGCGATTCGTCGAAGCCGCGTCTGCCCTCAAGGATGCGCTCGTGGAGAACGGTTTCCAACACTTCGAGACGGCGACGATGATCGAAAATGGTGAACAAGGGTCGCTCCTCCGGTTTGGAACGCTCCCTGGGGTTGTCGGGGAGACCCCGAGGGCGCCGGATTTCTCACGCCTCGAGCCCGATTTACGAGGCAGAGTCTCGTTTGACGACGAGAGTCGCGCGATCACCGTGACTGGCAGCCTCGACGAGGTGCAGATTCGTGCGATCCAAGGTTGCTTTCAGGGGGAGTCGGATCGCCGTGCGGTTGAGCGGATCTGTCGGGGTGCGGGGGCGACACTGGCGCCGCGACCGGTTGAGCAGATGGCGACGCTGGACGTGCCGCTGTTGGCGATTCGCGTTGGCGATCAGCTGGAGCTGTTCGATGAAACGTGCTTCCTCGACCACGAGTGGGACCTCGCGGAGTGCGACCCGTCGCTGCCCGAGGCCGAGTTGGCATTGGCCGCCCCCGACGGTGAGCGTGGCGAGGTGGACGTGGACGACGCGGGCCACGTGCAGTTCGTCCGCGACCTCCACGAGCAGCTGAACCTGCTCGGAATGGAGCCGGGTTGGACCGTTGCATCACTCGCCGTTTGGCTTGACCGGCACATCTGGCACCGGGACGTCCCGCAGGCCCGGTCGAGCCTATTCATCCACCGAGTGCTCACCACCCTCATGGAGTCCCGCAGGTTGACGGTAGGGCAGCTCGCGAGAGTCAAGTATCGGCTCAAGAACGCCGTCGAGCGCGCGATCGACCGCTACCGCCAGGCGGCAGCGAGCCAGGCTTTTCAGCAGTGCCTCTTCGGGCCGCAGGCGTCGAACCTCGAGGTCGACCCAAGGTTCGTTCTAGCGATGTCGGCCGACTTTTACTCGCCACGGTGGGCGTATGAGGGGTCGTTACAGCTCAGAAAACACCTGTTCTCCGTGGTTGGCGAGCTCAACGGCGAAGGCGAGGAGTTCGAATGCGCGGCGTTTCTCGACAACCGCCCGGAGGTGCAGCATTGGGTGCGCAACATCGAGCGCGGGCACAATTCGTTCTGGCTCCAGACGTCTTCCGACAAGTTCTATCCGGACTTCGTCGCAAAGCTGGCCGATGGCCGCATCTTGGTTGTCGAATACAAGGGCGAGGATCGGTGGAGTAACGACGATTCCAAGGAGAAGCGTGCCGTCGGCGAGCTTTGGGCCGAGCGAGGTAAGGGGAAATGTATCTTTGTGATGCCGAAGGGCCCCGATTGGGCGGCAATCGCAGGCGCGATTAGACCCTGAGGAGGCTCCAGACCGGCAGAAGCCCGCGCCGACACAGCCAGCCAGTGCCTCTGCAATATGACCAACAACCTGAATCGGGCAACGGTGTCCGCTTGGGGAAGCGGTGCTACTATGCCGTCCGTGGTTGGGCAGTGCTCACCTCGTGGTTCCTGCACCCGCCTCGGTCCGACCGGAGGGGTTTCCGGCTGGCTCATCCGCGTAGATCAAGTTTGGGGCGCCGGAAGAAGTCCCGTGTCACATGCAGCTTCCCAACGGTAGAGAACGGGCCGGGAGATGAGCAACCGCCCGAGGGCCGAATGCGGACCAGCGAAGATCCTCGTCGTCGACGACGAGCGCGATATCGTCGATTACCTCTCGGTCGCGCTGGAGGACGCCGGTTTCAAAGTCACGGGCCTGACCGGTACGGAGGGCGCCCTCGAGCGGATCCGGGCGGAGAAACCCGACCTCGTGCTGCTCGACGTGATGATGCCCGGCCGGACGGGTCTCTCTCTCTACCGCGCCATGCGCGAGGGGGAGGGGACGAAACGGATCCCCGTGGTCATCATCAGCGGCTACGCGCAGAAGGACGATTTCTCGAAGATGGCTCCGAGCGCACTGGAGTCCGAGCGCCTGCCGGCGCCGGACGGGTACCTGGAGAAGCCGATCACCGTTCCCACGCTGCTCGCCACGTTGCGGAGGTTGCTGGAGCGCGATGAGACCCGTAGCGGAACAGGATGAGGTCCGGCGGCTGCTGAGCGACCGGCTCTTCGACCTGGCGCCGATCCTGGTCGTGGCACTGGACGCGAAGTTCCGGATCGTGGAGGCCAACGCGGCGTTCGCCAAGCTGTTCGGCCCGTGGCAGGGGATGCGCTGCTACGAGGTCATGAAGGGACGCCACCAGCCGTGCGACCGCTGCGAGGTGTCGGAGGCCTTCACCGACGGCAAGGCGAGGGTGTGCGGCGAGCTCCTCACGGTGGCCCGGGACACCACGTCCCAGTTCATCGTGCGCGTGGCCCCGCTCGCGCAACCGGGGGGTGAGGCGCCGTACCTCATGTGGATCGCCTCGAAGGTCAACGAGGCGAGCGTCCTGCAGCGCGAGAACGACATCCTCTTCGAGCGGGTGCCGTGCTACGTCACGGTCCTCGACCGCGACCTCGAGGTGATCCGCGCCAACGGCCGCATGCGCGACACCTTCGGCCGGGCCCCCGGGAAGAAGTGCTACGAGGTCTACAAGCGGCGCGACCGGCCGTGCCGGAAGTGCCCGGCGGTGCTCGTGTTCGAGGACGGCCGGGAGCACACCGCCGAGCAGGTCGGGGTGACGGCGAGCGGCGAGGCGGCGCACTACATCGTGACGGCGTCGCCGCTCTCCCGCGAGGGCGGCTCGCCGGACGGCCCGGTGAACTTCGTCATCGAGATCGCCACCGACGTCACCCACCTGAGGACGCTGGAGCGCGACAAGATCGAGGCCGAGCGCATGGCCGCGGTGGGCCAGACCGTGGCCGGACTGGCGCACGGGATCAAGAACATCCTGATGGGCGTCGAGGGCGGCATCTACGTCATGGAGTCGGGGATGCGCAAGGGGCAGATGGACCGGGTGGACCGCGGCGTCCAGATGCTCAAGCGCAACGTCGAGAAGATCTCCTCGCTGGTGAAGAACCTGCTCAGCTTCTCCAAGGGGCGGGAGCCGCACGTGACGCTCGTCGATCCCAACGCACCGGCGCGGGAGGTGCTGGAGCTGTACTCGGGGATGGCCCGGCAGGCCGGCGTCGCGCTCGAGGGCGTGCTGCAGGAAGGCCTGACACCGGCCGCGATGGACGCGGAGGGGATCCACGCCTGCCTGACCAACCTCGTCTCCAACGCGGTGGACGCCTGCCTGGTGAGCGAGAGGAAGGACCGCCGCGTGGTCGTCGCGACCTCGGAAGCGGAAGGCGCGCTCGTGTACGAGGTGGCGGACAACGGCTGCGGCATGGACTACGAGGTGAAGAAGAAGATCTTCACGACGTTCTTCACCACCAAAGGAGCCGGGGGTACGGGTCTCGGTCTCCTGACCTCGCGAAAAATCGTACAAGAACATGGCGGCAAGATCCTGGTAGAATCCGACCCGGACAAGGGCACCAGGTTCCGTATCGTCCTGCCGCGCGATCGGCTCCCGGCCGTGACGAACGACGGCGCGGCGCCCAACGAGGGCCGGAAGGAAGGAGCGCCCGGTGGCAAGACCCAGTGACAAGCGCGTGCTTGTGGTCGACGACGAGGAGGACGTGATCGTCTTTCTCTCGATGGCCCTCGAGGATGCGGGGTTTGTGACCGACTCGGCCAGGAGCGTGGACGAGGCGCTCGTGAAGGTCAAGGCGGCGCCGCCCGACTGCATCTCCCTCGACATGGTCATGCCCGGCAAGTCCGGCATCGTGCTCTTCCACGAGCTGCACAAGAACCCGGCGTGGGCCAGGATCCCGGTCCTGTTCGTCACCGGTCACGCCAAGGACGAGCGGGTCAAGGGCGACCTCGACGCGGCCGCGGCGCTCGCCCAGAGCACGCTCTCCGGGCCCGCCACCTACCTCGAGAAGCCGGTGACGGCCGAGAAGTTCGTCCAGGCCGTCGCCGCCGCCGTCGGCGTCGAGCTCCCCGAGACGGGCGAGGGCGGGTCGGCGCAGGACGTGCGCGGCGAGCTGGAACGCCTGATCCGCACCGCCGACCCCGAGGCGCTGGCGGAGGCGCTGCGGGTCCTCAAGTCCGGCTCCTGACGGCGGCCGCCGCGCCCGCGGCGGCCCCTGCCGGTCGCGCCTGCGCCGTCAGCGTGGCGCCGCGGCGGGCGCGGCCTCGCCCACGAGGCGCCGCACCTCGGCGAGCAGCTGTTCCGGTTCCACGGGCTTCTCCAGGTACCCCTCGGGGGGAGTCACCTGGGCGCGCGTCGAGATGAACTGCTGGAAGTCGTGCGTCACCCCGGTCACGATGACGACCGGGATCGTCCTGAGCGCCTCGTC
>JAKAFI010000057.1 GCA_021818005.1 Acidobacteriota bacterium
GCGCGTGCCGCGGCGCCGCCGGCCGCAGCTCCTGGCAGCGCAGCCCACGCAGGTCGGCCGTGATGAACCCTCGCCCGTACGGCAGCCGCAGGATCATGGCGCCATTGTAGGAGGAACCAGTGAACAGTGAAGAGTTGAGAGTGGAAAATCAAAGGCAGGAGAGGAGAAAAGGGATAGGGACGACGAGGACACGACCGGTGCGAGTCTCGCCGTACCTTGGCCCGTCGCCCTTCGCCCTTGACCCTCTACCCTCTCCTCGCCCGCAACTCTTAACTCTTCACTTTCAACTCTTCACTGTCACTTGACGCCGGTGCCGGGCGGGACCTCGCCGTCGGGGGCGAGCAGGAACGGCGCGCCGTCGAGCGATGCCGCGAGCAGCATGCCGCGCGACTCGACGCCCATCAGGACCGCCGGCTTGAGGTTGGCGACGACGACGATCTGGCGGCCGAGGAGTTGCTCGGGCTGGTACCGGTCGCCGATGCCGCCGACGATCTGGCGGAGCGCCGGTTCGCCGAGGTCCACCTCGAGGCGCACCAGCTTCTTCGACTTCGGCACGCGCTCGGCGGTCTTGACCGTCCCGACCACCAGCTTCACGCGCGCGAACTCGTCGATGCCGATCGGCTCGGCCGCGACAGCCTGCGGCGCCGGAGCGGGAGTCGGCGCCGGCGCGCCGCCGACGGCCGGAACGGGGGTTGCCGGTTGCACTGGTTTGTTCTCGTCCACCTTGACCTCCGCGAAGTACGCTTCGACGTCGGCGCGCGGGAACAGCGCGCCTTCCTCTCCCAACGGCCGCGACGTTGCGAGGCCGCCCCACTCCAGTGCGCCGCCCTCCGCTGCACCGAGCTGCGCGAGCAGGCGCGCGCTCATCGCGGGCATGACGGGCGACACCATCACGGCCGCCAGGCGCAGCGACTCGAGGCAGTTGTAGAGGACGTGCTGCAACCGCGGCGACGACACGCCCTCGGCCTTCGCGATCGCCCAGGGGGCCTTCTCGTTGACGTAGGCGTCCACGGCCGCGAGCAACTCCCACACCGCTTCGAGCGCGCGGTGGAACTCGAACGCGTCCATCGTCTCGCGCCAGCGGCCGACGATCTCCCCGGCCTTGGTGCGCAGCACGCTGTCGTCGCACGCCTCGACCGGCGTGCGGCCGTCGCCGTAGCGGCGCGCCATCGCCAGCACGCGCGAGGCGGCGTTGCCCAGTCCGTTGGCGAGGTCGGCGTTGTAGCGGGCGAGGAACCCCTCGTCGGAGAAGCTCGCGTCCTGGCCGAACGTCATCTCGCGCAGCAGGAAGTAGCGCACCGCGTCCGGGCCGAAGCGCTCGATCAGGGCGTCCGGCCGCACGACGTTGCCGAGCGACTTCGACATCTTGCGCTCGTCTCGCAGCCACCAGCCGTGGCCGAACACCTGCCGCGGCAGCGGCAACCCGGCCGACATCAGGAACGCCGGCCAGTAGACGCAGTGGAAGCGCAGGATGTCCTTGCCGACGAGGTGCAGCGCCGCCGGCCAGTAGCGCTCGTACAGCTCGGTGTCACCCGAGCCGAAGCCGAGCGCCGAGATGTAGTTGGTGAGCGCGTCGAGCCACACGTAGACGACGTGCTCGGGATCGCCGGGCCACGGGATCCCCCAGCTGATCGTCGCGCGCGAGATCGAGAGGTCCTTCAAACCACCCTCGACGAAGCGCACGACCTCGTTGTACCGCGTGGCGGGCCGGATGAACTCGGGATGCTCGCGGTAGAACGCGAGCAACGGCTCCTGGTACGCCGACAGGCGGAAGAAGTACGACTCCTCCTGCAGGCGCTCCACCGGATGCCCCTGGTCGGGGCAGGTGCCGTTGACGAGCTGCGTCTCCGGGAAGAACGCCTCGCACCCCGAGCAGTACCACCCCTCGTACGAGCCCTTGTAGATGTCGCCCCCGGCCTGCATGCGGGCGATCATCGCGTGGACCCCCGCGCGATGGCGGGCGTCGGTCGTGCGGATGAAGTCGTCGTGGGTGATCTCGAGGCGGCGCCAGAGCTCGTGGTAGCGGCGCACGACCTCGTCGGCGAGCGCCTTGGGCTCGACGCCGCGCGCGCGGGCGCTGCGCTCCATCTTCTGGCCGTGCTCGTCGGTACCGGTGAGGAAGCGGACGTCGAACCCGCGCATCCGCTTGTAGCGCGCGATCGTGTCGGCGACGACCGTGGTGTAGATGTGGCCGATGTGCGGCAGGTCGTTGACGTAGTAGATCGGCGTCGTGATGTAGAACGTTTCGCGTGCCACGGCCTCTCCCGTGCCTCCAAAAGCGTGAGGATATCACCGCCCGCGCGTCCCCCGCCCCTACACCCGTAGACGCCGCGTCGTGGTCCTTTCACGGGCCACTGACCACGGATCACTGACCACGTCTCTGCTGTGCCCGGACCCCGGACCCCGGACCCCGAACCCCGAACCCCGAACCCCGGGCCCCGGACCCCGGCCCCATTCACCTGGCGTCGACGCGTTGCTGCAGGGCGCGCAGCCTGACCTCGAGGGCGGTCTTCTCCATCGCGAGCCCGGCCTCCATCATGAGCACCTCGAGGCCCTCGATCGACCCGATCGGCTCGCCGGAGGGGAGGTTGTCGCCGTACAGCACCGCGATGACGCTGCCGCTGACGACCATCGGCACCACCACGACCTCCGCGGGGAATCCGCCGCCGAGCTCCACCGCAATACGGTCGTTCCAGGGCCCGTGCGGGAGCGCACCGTGGAACGCCGCCCGCTGGGCGATCACTCCCTGGAACACCGACGGCTCGCCGTCGGGGATCTTGAGGCCGCGGAGCCGCTCCACCAGCCCTCCCGCGTCGGGGCCGAGCCCGATCTGGGCCATCCCGCGCACGCCGTCCTTGGTCACGGAGAACAGGACGCAGCGGTGCACGAAGCCGGCCGCGTGGCGCAGCAGCCAGAGCGTGATCTCGCCGCCGAACGAGGGCGATCGCAGCTCGGCCATGATCGCCTTCAACGAGGCGAGGCCGCGCGCCCCGTCTGCCCCGCCCCCGGCGGACGTTCGGTCGCGGGAGTAGCGCACGGGTTGCGTCTCGAAGTTCATCGCAGCGAGCGACTCGCGCGCCACCTCGCCGGCAGCCAGCCCGCCCTCCAGCACGAGGTCGCGCGCGTCGACGCTCACCTCGCCCTGCTCCGGGATCGCGAGCGATTCGAACGCGAAGAACCCGTTTTCCCAGCCGCACAACTCCCGCACGATCCCGGTCGTCTGCTCGCGAATCACCCGATCCAGATCCTCCGGCGCGAGCGCGCCGATCTCGACGAGGATCGCGCCGAGGCGTTTCTCCTCCTGCGAGGCGTGCTGCAGGTCGAGCGCGCGCGCCAGCGTCGGCTCGTCGATCACGCCCTGGCACACCAGGATGTTGCCGAGCGCCTCACGGGCCGCGTTCGATGCGGCGTAGATGATCCGTCCCTCGCGCAGGACGAGCAGCCCGTTCCCCTCGCGGCTGGTCAGCGTCAGCTTGCCGGTGCGCGCCTTCACGGCCAGCATCTGCAGCAACCCCGGCAGGGTGACATCCTCGATCCGGCCCGCGAGCCTCGGCGCCGGCATCGCCGTCACAGCGCCGCCCGTCCGGCGCCGCCACCCGCCGCGGAATCGGAAGGTGTCGAGACGAGCCTGGCCACGCCATCCGCGAGAGGGTCGTCGGTCGAGGTCATCACTGCACGCAGATGATACAACGTTTGTCGCAACCGTCCAGTCCCGCTCGGACTCGTCGCACCCCCCCGGCTCCCCGGCCGCCCGGTCAGCGACCCGGCAGGACGCCCCGCTGCCGCAGCGACACGAACCCGGACCGCCCGACGACGATGTGGTCGAGCACCGCGATGTTGAGCAGCCGGCCGGCCTCGGCCAGCCGCCGCGTCAGGACCGCGTCGTCCTCGGAGGGCGCCGGGTCGCCGGAGGGGTGGGTGTGCCAGACGATCAGCGCGTGCGCGTTGTCGAGGATCGCGCTGTTGAACACCTCCGACGGCTCGACGTCGGCGTGCGAGCGGCCCCCGCGGTGCAGCTCGTGCACCTGCAGCAGGCGGTGGCGCGCGTCGAGCGTCAGCGTCCCGAACTTCTCCACCCGGCTCGCCCCGTAGGACCGGGCCAGGTACGCCGCCACCAGCTCCGGACGGTCGAGGAGCGGCACGCCCTGCAGCGCCAGGCGAGCAAGCCGCCGTCCCAACTCCAGCGCTGCGGCGACGACCGCGCCCTTGGCCGGCCCGACGCCCCTGGCCCGCACCGTCGCGCGGCGGTCCGCCGCCGCCAGACCGGCGAGGCCGCCGGCGTCGGCGAGCAGCTTCTCGGCCAGGGCGAGCACGTCGGTCCCTCTCGTGCCGGTGCGCAGCAGCACCGCCACCAGCTCCGCGTCCGAGAGCGCCTCGGGCCCGAGCCGCGCCAGCCTCTCCCGCGGCCGCTCCTCGCGCGCCAGCTCCGCGACGCGCACCCTCACCCCCCCGCCAGCCCGGCGGCGACCTGCGGGAGCAGCCGGCCCGCCGGCCCGCGCAGCGCCACGCCGGCGAGGTGCGCGAGCGCGGAGGCCTCCGGGTTGACCTCGATCACGGTCGCGCCGGCGGCGGCCGCGAGCTCGACGAGCGCCGCGGCCGGGTACACGACCGCGGAGGTGCCGACAACCAGCAGCACGTCGCACCGCTCCACCGCGGACTTCGCCGCCATCACGGCCTCGGTCGGGAGGGCCTCGCCGAACCAGACGACGCCGGGCCGCTCGGCCGCGCCGCAGGCGGCGCAGCGCGGCGGCAACGCCGGCAGCGGCGCCGTGCGGTCGTCGCGCTCGCGGCCACACCCGGTGCAGCGCAGCCGCCACAGCGAGCCGTGCAGCTCGATCACGTCGCGCGAGCCTGCGCCCTGGTGCAGGCCGTCCACGTTCTGCGTCACGACCATGTAGCTCGGGAAGCGCTCCTGCCATGCTGAGAGCGTCTCGTGCGCCGGGTTCGGCCGCGCCGCGAGCGCGTGGACCCGGCGCTGGTCGTAGAAGCGCCAGACGAGGAGCGGGTCGGCGGCGAACGCCTCCGGCGTCGCCACCTCCTCGACGCGGTGCCCTTCCCAGAGGCCGCCGGCGCCGCGAAACGTCGCCAGGCCGCTCTCCGCCGACACCCCGGCGCCGGTGAACGCCACCACTCGCCTCGCCGAGCGCAGCGCCGCGACGGCGCGCCCGACATCGTCCTGGTTCATTTCTCGATTCTAGACCAGCCGCGGCTGCGTCATCCGCCCAGTGCCACGACCCAGCCGATGTAGGTCACGACCGACAGCATGGTGGTCGCCAGCACGCACGCGCCGGCAAGGTCGGTGTCGCCGCCGAGGTCCGCGGCCACCGAGCTGCTCGCCACGGCCGTGGGCGCCGCCAGCAGCAGCACGCCGATGGCGCACTCGAGCGGCGCGGCGCCGAGGCGCTGCAGCAGCCACCACCCGAGCGCCGGCATCGCGACCAGCTTGATGGCGGAAACCGCCGCCAGCGGCCGCCAGAGCGCCGCCAGCCGGCCGAACTCGAGCTCGGCGCCGAGCGCCAGCAACGCCCCCGGGAACGCCAGGTCGGCGAGCGCGTTGAGCGACGCCGCGAGCCATCCCCACGGCTTCCAGTGCGCGGCCGCGAGCGCGAGGCCGAGCAGCGCCCCCACCACCATCGGGTTCCCGAGCACCCGCACCGCGACCGGGACGCGGCTCGACCCGCTCGGGCGGTACGCCTCGAGCACGGCCACCGCGAGCAGGTTCATCGCCGGGATCAGGACCGTCGAGGTGACCGCCGCGAGGCGCAACCCGGCGTCGCCGTACGTCGCCAGGATGAGCGGGAAGGTGAAGTAGACGACGTTGCCGCGCATCGCCGCCTGCGCGAACACGCCGCGCTGCGCGCCGGGCAGGCCCCGCCAGCGCGCAACCGCGAGCCCGGCGACCGTCGCGACCGCGGTCACCGCCACCGTCACCAGCATCGTCCGCGGCGAGAACGCCGACTCCAGCGGCGAGCCGCCGACCTTGATGATGAACAACGCGGGGAGAGCGAAGTTCGCGACCAGGCCGTTGAGACCGTCGGCCGCGGCCTTGTTCAGCATGCCGAACCGCCGCGCCGCCATGCCGAGCGCGATCAGCAGGAAGACCGGCACGAGGCCGGCGAGCAACGTCACGGGCCGGAAGTCTAGCAGCCCGCGGCGGCCCGCGGCCGCGCCGCTTGAGCGCCTCCCGCTTTGCCCCTATTCTGGCCGCGCCGCGGAGGGGTGGCCGAGCGGTTTAAGGCAGCGGTCTTGAAAACCGCCGTCCCGCAAGGGACCAGGAGTTCGAATCTCCTCCCCTCCGCCAACTCCCCGGCACGCCCGCAATGCCGCCCCTTAGCGCTCGGGAAGACGGCGGGCGAAGGCGTAGATACGCGCGATCACCGGCGCGAGGGCGAGCAGCGGCGCGACCAGCCAGACGGGCGCCCACGGGCTCGTCGGTGGCGGCGCGGCGTTGCGGCCGATGACCGCGAACGCGATGAGGAAGAGGCCGAAGCCGAGCAGCAGTTTGCCGCCATACGCGTTGATCTCGTACCAGTTCTCGTCCGAGACGAACGCCTTCGCGATGCGGACGCCGTACAGGTGGTTCATCGGCACCTTGCGCAGGACGAGTGGGATCGAGATCAGGGCGATCAGAGCCCCGAGGCCAACGTGGACGTAGGGGATCGGCACGATCATTCGTCGCCTCCGGCGGCGCCGGCGACCGGCACCCGGCTATACCACGAAAGGGATGAAGCGCGTCGTGCGCGCCATGTACGCTCGGTACGGCTCGCCGATCGTCTCGAGGAACGCCCGCTCCTCCACCCGCGCCCGGCGCAGGTAGATGAGCGTCGGGACCACGAGCAGGATCGCGACGCTGAGCCAACTGTCCAGGGCGATCGCGACCCCGAGGAAGATCAACATGCCGGCCGTGTACGACGGGTGCCGGACCCAGCGGTACGGGCCGTGCTCGATGATCGGCTGGTCCGCCTTGACGACCACGGCGCCGGTGAAGTGCTCGCCGAGCGCGTGGAAGCAGACCCGGCGCGCCACGCCCCCGGCGGCCAGCACGCAGGTGCCCGCCCCGAGCGCGACCAGGGAGTGGTCGATCACGAGCCAGGGCAGGAACGACGCCGCGGTCGCGGCGAGCAGCGCCGCGTTCTGCCCGATCACGATCAGGCGCAGCGTTCCCGCGTCCTGGGCGCCGGCCGGCGCGCGCCGCGCCTGCCGCAGCACGGCGAACTCCCGCGCGAACACCCACACGTAGACCACCCAGAACGCCACCCCCTCCGGGAACCGGAACACTGGGGCGATGTGGGCGTGCATCGTCACCTCCCACGGTCCGGGGCGCGCGCGCCCACGGCCTCGCCGTCCCTCACGCGCCGTCCGGCGGCCCGATCACAACCGCCGGGGCGGCCAGCTGCAGCTGCCCGAGCAACGCGAGGGGATGCGCGGGCGACACGACCACGGTCCGCCGCTCGAACCGGAGCACGACCGCCAGCTTCGGGTCGGTGACGAACGCGCGGTAGCGACCGATCGTGCGGTTCTGGTAGATCCCGGTCACCGCGAACAGGCCGCCGTTGCCGAACAGGCGCAGCGAGCGCCGCATCGCCGCGGGGTCCGCCCAGGCGCGCTGCAGCCCGTCGAGCTCGATCGGGGTGCGCCAGAGCAGGCGCTCGACATGGAGACCGTCGCTGCCGACCTCGTAGCCGCGGACGACGAACAGGAGCGCGCCGGCGAGGATCGCCGCCGGCACCGCGACCAGCAGCGTGCCGAACGTCTCGGCGAACGGGACGCGCGTGCCGTGCGGGACCGCGTGCACGAGCGCGAAGGTGACGCCGGCGAGGATCACGGTGGCGCCGATCGACACCGCCTTGAGCGAGAGCGGCCACGGCGCCGCTGCGAACCGTTGCATGTGGAGCGAGTGTACCCGAACGCCGCAGCGCTCAGATGCGCTCGGGCGCGGCCACGGTGCGCGCGTCGTCCACGTCGCCGGTGTTCCGCGTCGACGCCGGCTCGAAGAGCAGCACGTGAACCTCGTCCTCGGCCACGCTGCGGTGCTCGACCCCACGCGGGACGATGACGAACTCCCCCTCGCTCACGTGGATCGTCCGCTCGCGCAGCTCGAGGTCGAACGCGCCGCGCACGACGAGGAAGAGCTCGTCCTCGCGCTCGTGCCGGTGCCAGACGAACGGGCCGGCGAACTTCACCAGCTTCACCTGCTGGCCGTTGAGCTCCCCGACGATCTTCGGGTCCCAGTGCGTGGAAAACAACGCGAACTTCTCCGCGAGGTTCACCTTCTCCATGCCGTTCCTCCTGCCGCGGTCGCGGCCGCCCCCGTGTCGCCCGCCGCTCGTCATCCCAGATCCGCGCCGCGCTCGGCGAGCAGCTCGCGCAGCACCGACCGGTGGCAGCGGGCCTCGTCGGCGCAGTAGCAGCCGACGGCGAGATCCGTCTGTTTCGAGAGCGCCGCCAACAGGTCGAGGAGGTGGACGGCCTGCGGGCGGCGCATCTCGGCGCGGTACCGGCGCGCGAACGCCCGCCACCCCCGCTCGTCGGCCGCCGCCTGCGCCAGCGCGACGAGAGACGCGCTCGGCGCCAGCTCGGGGAGCCAGACGTCGTAGAAGTCGCGGGCGGCAAACTCGCTCTTTGGCACCCCGCGCGGCGGCCGCCGCACCGTCCCGACCCGCACCCCCTCGCCCGCGCCGCGCGGGCTTCCCAGCCGGACCACCGTGATCGCCATCGCCGCCTCCCGTTCCCGCGCCCGACCGCCCTACAGGCACGCCGCGGCCAGGCTCGCGATCGCGGCGTGGTGCGCGGCCCACGCGCCCCACACGTCGGTGGCCCAGTCGCGGACCAGGCGCGCGTGCTCCTCCAGGTCGAGCGCCCGCGCGACGTCGAGGACCGTCATACGCCCGTTCGGGTCCGGCGGCACCAACCAGGCAAGGCCCGCCGAGCGCCGGACGACGGCGCGCAGCGCCCGCGTCACCGCGGCGCCCTCGACGCCGCGCTCGAGCACGAGGTGCAGCCCGACGAGGTGGACGTGGACCGACTGGATCGCCTGCGGCGACGGCTCGCCCGGGTGCTGTACGGCGTATGCGTCCACCGTCAACCGGTGCGTCGGCTGCGGGTAGCGGTACTCGCCGTACTCCTTCGCCAGCACGCTCTCGTAGATCTCCCAGCACCCGGCCGCCGCCCCGATGTAGCGGTGCGGCGTGCCGGCGATCCCTGGCACGAGCGCCCCGCAACCCGGGCACCGGACCGGCGCACCTCCCGGCGCGCCGTTCCCGACCGCGCGCGCTCCGATCATCGCCGCCGCGGCTCCCCGGCCGTCACCGTGAGGCGAGCGCCGGGACGGCCGGGAGGCAACGAACGTCCATCCCGGAGAACGCCCGCACCAGCGCGCCGTAGGCCGCCACGCGCCGCTCGAACTCCGCCGGCGTGAGGTTCATGAGTTTCGCCAGCTTCGCCGTGTCGGCACCCTCGAGCGGCACCAGCGCGGCCAGCTGGGCGCCGAACTCGAACGTGCGCCGCAGCTCCCACCCTTCGTTCGTCGACACGAACCCCGACCGGTCGGTGTCGGCCACCTCACGGAGGCGTTCGATGACTGGCTCGCGACGGGCGGCCGACTCGCGGGCGAGCTTCGCCCGCGCCTCGGCGGAGAGCCCCGGCGCCGGGCACGACGTCGACCGGTACGCGCGGCCGTAACCGCCGGAGGCCGGATCCCTGGGGAACTCCACCACCGAGTCGCCGACCATGATCCCGGCGACCACGATGAGGTTGCCGCGCGCGTCCTCGGTCATCCCGGCGCGGCGGACCTCCTCCACGTACGCGGTGAAATCGGCCGGCGCCGGGGTCCCCGCCGTGATCCCCGAAGCCAGCAGCACGATCGTACCGAGCATGCGTCCCTCCTGTTCGCCGACCGATGACGTGCCACCACGATACCCCCTGCTCAGCCCCAGCGGCCATCCACGGTCACGCTCGTGCGGATGCGGCCGGTGCTCCGGCCTCACCCGGCCGCTGCGGCCATACGATGCCGAGCAGCACCCACACCGCCACGGTGGCGCCGCCCGCCGCCAGCAGCGCGCGTGACGGCGCGCCGTCCGCGGCGAGGAGCGTGACCAGCGCGTGCATCGCTCCGGGCGCCAGCGTCGACCCGGTGACCCGCGCGGCGTGCCCGAGGACGACCGAGCTGGCGAGCACGATGAGGGGGAAGACGACGAGGTCGAACCTCGAGGCGAAGCGCATGTGCCAGAGCCACCACATCGCGGCGGTGAGCAGCAACCTCCCCGGCGCGCCGATCGGCTCGAGCGCGTCCGCCAGGTAGCCGCGCCAACCGACCTCCTCGCCGGTCCCGTAGATGACGGCGACCAGAGCGAACACGCCGGCGCGGCCGCCCGTAGCGGCGAAGCAGACGACCGGGACGAGCGCGGTGAGCAGGTTGCGCGCCGGGTCTTCGCCGAGCACGCGGGTCACGCGCGCCGTGCGCGGGCCGAGGCGCCGCGCCGCGATCGCGCCCAGGGCCGGGGCCGCCGCGGCGGGAAGGAACGTCCAGACGGCGAACGGCGTGCCCGCCAGGTTCGCGCGCAGCCACGGCGCGGCGAGGCCGAGGTTGAACGGAGCGGCGCCGAGGAGCGCGACGGCGAAGAAAAGCGCCACCCAGCGCCACGGGACGGACTCGAGCGTGGTCTTCATGCGGGGCGGGAGTGTAGCGGGGCCCTCCGCTGCCGCAAAGCCCGTCAGCGGCCGCCGAGCCGCTCCCTCAGCGCCGCGCACGCCTGCGCCACGGTGCCGGCGCCGGGCGGCAGGGCACAGCCGGCCGCGAACGTCGCCCGCGCCCACTCGAACAGCGCCGGGCCGTTGACCGGCCGCTCTCGGCTGCCGGTGGCGCGCCAGTACGCCTCGAGCAGCCACGGTGCCCGCGGGAAGAGGTGGACGTGCAGCCGCCGGTCGAGCTCGGCGAACGTCAGCACGTAGACCCTGTCGGCGCCGACCGCGGCCTCGATCGCGCGCACCGCGCGGGCGAGCAGCGCCCCGAGCGCCTGCGCGCTCCCCGGGTCGAGGTCGCCGTACGAGGTCGAGCCGTCCCGCAGACGGACGATCAGGTAGCCGGGCACCGCGCACCCCGCCTCGTGCGCGACCGTGAAGCGCTCGTCCTCGAAGACCGTCAGGCCGCCGGCACCGTCCATCGTGTCACCCTCCCGCGGCCGCGCGCCGCTCGCACCCCGCCGCCCGCCGATGGTACGCCCCGTCGCGGGTGCAGCCGGCGTGGCGGCCGCGCGCGGCGCCCGAGCGCGAGTCCGCGCGCCCTCGTCGCCGTTGACCCGATGCGGCCCGGCGCCGCGAGACACCCCGCCGGCCGGGCGGTTCAATCGACGATGAACAGCGTGGCGCCCGCCCGCGTCGAGGAGCGGTGCGGCTCCTGGCCGTCGGACGCCTGATAGCTCATCCCCGGCCTGAGGACGAACGTCCGGCCGTCCTTGAGCTCCGTCGTCAGCTCGCCCGCGAGGCAGAGCAGGACGTGCCCCTTCTCGCACCAGTGGTCGGCGAGGTAGCCGGGCGAGTACTCGACCATCCGCACGCGCACGCTCCCGAACTGCCGCGTGCGCCAGGCGGCCGTCCCCGTCTCGCCCTTGTGCTCCGTCCTCTCGATCGCGGACCAGTCGGTCGTCGCGAACGGAAAACCGCTCAGCTGCACGGCTCGCTCCCTTCCTCCGGACCGGCGCCGGCACGGCCGCCGGACAGCCGGCGCCCGCGCCTCAGCGGGTCTCGTCCGGCGCTTCCTCGAGCAACGTGGCCGCCAGCGCCGCCTGCCCCTCCGCCACCATCACCCGCGCCCGCGATCCGAACCCGACGCGCGGGTCGGTGCCGCCGCAGTCGTCGCCGAACACGGCCGCCTCCACGCCGTTCGCGAGCAGGAACGACACCGCGAGCTCGGCGTCCTGGCGGTAGTTGAACGCCGCGACCGCGACGAGCGGGCCGATCGGTTGCGCGTCGCCCTCGGGACCCGTTCCGGCCCCGTCACGGTCGTCCCCGGGCGTTCCAGGGACCAGCTCCGCGCCGCACTTGGGGCACACCCGGATGTCGTCGCGGTACTCGCCTGGCGCTCCGGACTCCTGCACGTCGGGACATTCTCGGTTCGGACAGTACATGTCGGGTTGCCCTTTCTCGTAGTGTCTCACGAACGGCGTCGTGCGCCGGCCGGCGAGCACCCGCCGCGACGCCGGCTCACGCGGTCTTCGCCGTCGCCCCCGGCGCGCGGGCCCCCGCGATCAGCAGCCACAGCATGACCGGCAGCTCCCCGGCCGCGCGAGCCAGCATCGTGACGCGCTCGAACGGGAGGACGCGCGGCCCGCCGAGCAGGAGCGTCGCGAGGCTGTGCGCGACGTACGCCGCGCCGGCGACGACGTGGTGAGCGCGCGCCGTCGTCCTCACGTCACCACATCCCGTTCGCCATCCTCGCGCGTCGGGCCAGCTCCCGCTCGCTCGGCTCGGCGCTCGCGAACGAGCCGGGCCGGACATCGCCACCCGGTTCGTAGGTGCTCATCACGACGCCGCTGGCCGAGACCTTCGAACGGACGAGCCGCAGCGCCGACGGCCTGGCGCTCTCGCCGAAGAGGCGCTTGCCCCGCCCGAGCACCACCGGGAAGGTCCACACGTTGTACTCGTCGATCAACGCGGCCGCCTGGAGCGTCTGGATCAGGTGGCCGCTGCCGATCACCTGCAGGTCGGGGCCTACCTGCTGCTTCAAAGCCCTGATCGCCGAGACGACGTCGCCGTGCAGCAGGGTCGAGTTGTTCCAGCCGAGCGCCGTCAACGTGTGCGACGCGACGAACTTCTTCGCCGCGTTGAGCGTCGTCGCGATCGGGTCGTCGGCCGGCTGATACGGCCAGTACGCCTCGAAGATCTCGTAGGTCCTGCGCCCGAGCACCAGCTCGCGGTCCTTGCCGTCGAACCCTGCCGCCGAGATGTCCATGCCCTCGTCCCCGAAGGCGAACATCCAACCGCCGAGCGTGAACCCGCCGGTGGGGTCCTCTTCCGGTCCGCCGGGTGCTTGCACGATGCCGTCGAGCGAGACAAACGCCGATACGATCAATCTTCTCATCGAACGCTCCTGTCGTAACGCCATGGTCATGCACGGCATCGCCGCGCTTCGGTGGGCCGGCCCCCCTCATCATCGGCACACGACCAGCTCCACCATCGACACCATGGTACCGACAACCCTGCCGGCCGTGTGGCCACTCCACGGCACGCGACGGTCAGGCTTGACCCTCGGTCGGGGAAACCAACACCGGCGCCTTGGCGAGCCGCTCATTGACCGTACTCGGTGGCAGCGAGCAAATGTACTCCGCCTTCCGAGCCCGCAAATCGCGGCTCTTGATTCGACAGCAAGAATGACCCCGCTCACGGGCAACCCTGCGGGGCGCACCCCTGAGCAGTGCTGTTCCCCGACGGTAGGACGGACCTCGCGACCCGCCACGCACCCCTCCGGTCGTGCGTGTTCCGTCAGCCTCATTCGCCGGTTAGCCAGCGCCTCTGCGCTCCGGGCGGGTTCCGGTGCGGCGAGGGTCCCTTGGCCCGGCGGCGGCGATCGCAGGCCGACGTCGCGGCTCACTCACCTGGGAGGCTCAGCGGGCGGCCGATCCACGCAGCCCGGGCGAAGAGCAGGCCCACGACGATCGCAGCCGGCCCACCCAC
>JAKAFI010000367.1 GCA_021818005.1 Acidobacteriota bacterium
TGGTAGACGTGGTAGTCCCACCCGAGCACGATCGGCAGCCCGGTGTTCATCGCGACGCGGGCGTAGGCGCCGTACGACGGCCCGTACGCCTCGGCGAGCACCGGCAGCCCGGGCACGTTGCGGTTGATCCACTCGAACGCGGCGAGGTCCTGCGGGTCGGTCGTCCGCAGGTAGGCCATGCCGTCCAGCGTCCAGCGCGGCCCGGCGGCGTGCCGGTGCGTCACGGCGCCCCAGGCGCCCGAGATCGATGTGAACGCTCCGACCGTGACCGCGGCGCCGACCAGCCCCCGCCACGCCAGCCGCGCCGCGCCGCGCGGCCGGTCGCGGCGGAAGAGGCCGCAGAACACGGGGCCGCAGGCGAGGCCGAGGAGGAGCCAGGCCTCGAGGTAGAACTTGAAGACCGTGTTCATGCGGTCCCAGATGAAGACGAACTCGCAGCCGGCGATCAGCGCGAACGCGAACGCCGCCAGCAGGAGCGGGCGGCGGTCGCGCTCCGCCGTCCCGCGGTGGAGCGCGAGGTAGGCGCCGAACGCGGCCATCGCGAGGGCGAACGTCCGGATCGAGGGCGCCTGGCGGACCGCGAGGTGGGTCAGGGCGCCGAGGTCGAGGAGCGAGAGCGCGAGCCCGGTGCCGGCGGCGATCATCGCAGCACGCCGCAGGCGGCCGAGCGGCCCTCCGTCCGGAGCGAGGATGCGTCGCCACGCCGCGAAGAAGAACGGCACGAGGAGCGTCAGGAACACGCCGAAGATCGTGAGCACGTCGGTGGGCCGTGCGAACGGCCCGACCTCGGCGCCCCACTGGCTGGCGGGGGGGGCGAAGTGACGCCAGAACGGCCGGAAGGCGAGGGCAGCGCCGCCGATCACGACGGCGGCCGGGGCGACGACGGTCGTGAGCCCGGTGCGGAGACTGCGCACGAACCCGCCGCGCACCCCGTGCGCCAACCATTCGGCGAGCAGGAGCACGAGCAGGAGCGCGACGTACGTCGGCAGGCTCCAGCCGTTGGTCACGGTGACCGCGCCGAGGGCGAGGGCGCCGAGGGCGAGCAGGGCGGCCGCGGCGGTGCGCGGGCGGTGGTGGGTGGGCTCCCCCCGCCGCCCCAGCCAGAGGACCGTCACGGCGACGAAGCCGACCGCCCACGGCAGCACCAGCAGGTGCGCGTGCAGGTCGGCGAAGGTGAAGCTCCAGAACGGGTACTCGTTGATCGTGTTGGGAATGACGCGGGAGGTGGCCCAGAAGTAATCGAAGTTGATCGCGTGCCGCGCGAACAGCTCGCGCACCCCGGAGAGGTTGCCGAGCAGCAGCGTCAGCCCCGTGGTCGCGACGCCGACGCGCCAGCCGCCGCCGAGCAGCGCCCCGGCCGCGAACAGCGCGGCGGCGGTGAGGCCGGCGACGGAGGCGATGCCGAGGTTGAACATCACGGCCGGCTGGATCGCCAGCGTCTTGCCGATCGCGGCGATCGCATAGTGGCCGAAGTACGTGTATAGGAGCGGCGACCCGGCGAACCACGGCTCCGGCGGGGGCAGCGTCTGGGTGCGGTAGAGCGTGTTCAGGAACGAGAAGTCCATCGGCTTCTCGCCCCAGAAGATCTCCGGGTTCGCGGCGCGCAGCAGCAGGAAGAGCGCGAACGCCCCCCAGAACACCGCCTCGCTGGCGGTCACCTCGCGCCGGGACGGTCCGTCTCCGTGGCGGCGGCGGAGCGCCCAGCCGGCGGCCGCGATGGCGACCAGCGTCGCCCACAGCACCGGCGGCGCGAACGACGCCAGGCCGAGGCTCACGGCGAGCCACGGGACATAGACGAAGACGAGCACCCCCATGACCTTGGCGAGCGCGTACAGGCCCGGCCGGGGGGGGAGCGCCCAGCGCATGAGCGCGAACGCCGCCAAGCCGAGGAGCTCGAGCAGGAGCGCGCACAGCACCGTCGCCGGCAGCGAGGCGCGCACCCACCGCTCGCCGCCGCTCGCGGGGGCGCCGGCGCGGGCCAGCAGCATCGCGGACCGCGAGACCGGGTGGGACGGGAGCCCGTTGAGGACCGCGCCCGCGAGCGCCGTCGCCGGCAGGTGGCCGGTGTTGCGGAAGATCAGCGCCTTGGGGTGGTCGTAGACCGAGAACGACTCGTCGGCGAGCTCGTCCGGCAGCTCGATCCCGAACAGTGAGGGGCGGGAGGCCACGTCCTCGACCAGCGTGTACCCGAGGTCGCCGGCGAACAGCTCGCGGAAGAAGTTGACCGTCAGCGGGTACTTTGCCGGCGCGCGGGTGACGGCGCCGTAGAGCCGCTTGGTTTGCAGCACCAGCCAGTCGGAGGCGGCGAGATCGCGCGCCAAGCGCTGGATCTTCGTCGGCGCGTCGGGCTCGTAGAACGGGAACGCCGTGACCTTGTAGCGGTCGGCCGGCCGGCCCGGCAGCGAGAATGGGAACCCCTCGTCCCAGTCCTGGGTCAGCACGCGCGCCCCTGGCGCCGCGTGCGCGTCGAACCACTCGGTCGCGGTCACCGCGGCGTGCGGGCGCGTGTAGATCGCCAGGAACGCGAGCAGGTACAGCCCGGTGCCGGCGACGACGGCGCCCCTGGCCCAGCGGCCGGCGGCGGCGCGCTCGGCCCAGCGCTGCAGCCAGGCGGCGCCCCAGAGCACGACGAGCGGGTAGATCGGCAGCAGGTAGCGCACGAACTTGACGTCGAACGAGCAGGTCACCGCAAAGAACGGCAGCACCCAGGCGAGGAGCACCCACTCGGCCCCCGAGAGCGAGCGCCAGCGGCGCAGGCGTGCGGCCGTGCCGACCAGAGCGGCGATACCGAGCAGCGGCCCCATCCCCCACACCACCATCTCGCGCACGTCGTAGATCACCTTGGGCACGCCGATGTACTGCGTCGTGTACGGCACCAGGCCGGCGTGGCGCACCATCCGGCTCTGCTCGAGGA
>JAKAFI010000368.1 GCA_021818005.1 Acidobacteriota bacterium
GCTGCGCGCCCTGCGCAAGCGCCTCGCCGACGAGCAGGGCGTTCCGGCCTACGTCGTGTTCTCGGACGCCACCCTGGCCGCGATGGCGGCGCTGCGGCCGCAGACCCGGGAGGAGTTGCGCCGGGTCAGCGGGGTCGGGGACACGAAGCTCGTGCGTTACGGGGACGCGTTCCTCGCGGTGCTGGTTCGGGCCTGAGACGGCGGCCGTATAATCGGGCCGCCGGACAGTCGGGGGTGCGGAGGTGTCCAGGGGCATCCGGGTGGTGATCGTCGCAGGCCAGGCGGCCGAGGCGGAGCGCCTCGAGTCCGAGCTGCGCCGGAGCGGCCTCACGATCGACGCACTCAGGGTCGAGGCCAAAACGGCGCTCGTCGATGCCCTGGAGCGTGGCGAGCCGGACATGATCCTCTGGGGCGGCGCGCCGCCGGGGCCCGACATCGAGGCGGCCGGGACGCAGCGCGAGCGCGAGCGGCGGTACCGGCAGCTGTTCGAGCTGGGGTCGGACGCGACGATCTTCGTGGACAACGCCAGCGGCGCGATCCTGGACGTCAACGCCGCCGCCGTGTCGCTGTACGGGTACTCCAAGGACGAGTTCCTGCGCCTGCATCAGACGGACGTCTCGGCGGAGGCGGACAAGACCCGGCAGGCGGGGCTGCAGCGCGTGACCCGGGTGCCCATCCGCTGGCACCGCACGAAGGACGGGCGGGTGTTCCCGGTGGAGATCACCGCCTCCTACTTCGACTGGGACGGCCGCTCGGTCCAGGTCGCGGCGATCCGCGACATCAGCGCGCGCTGGCAGACCCGCACGATCGAGGCGGCGCTCAACGAGATCTTCGCGGCGGCCCAGTCCACCCGGACGCTGGCGGAGCTCTGCGCCGAGCTCCACGCGATCGTCGGGCGACTGATGTCGGCCGATCACTTCCACTTCGCGATCCTCAACCCCGACTCGGGCCTGCTGGAGTTCCCGTACTTCTTCGACGTGCGCGGTGGCGTGCCGCAGCCGATCACCCCCGGATCCGGCCTCACCGCGCGCCTGCTCGCCGTCGGGACGCCGATGCTCGTCTCGGGGCCCGAACTGCTCGCGATGGAGCGGCGCGGCGAGGCGGTGCGGGGCGGCGACCCGACGTCGCAGTGGCTCGGCGTGCCGCTCACGGTCAGCGGCCGCGTGATCGGCGCCATGGTGCTGGAGTCGTACGCCGACCGCCCGGTCTACCGCGAGGAGCAGCTCGACCTCCTCAACTCGATCTCGATCGCGGTCGCGCAGGTGATCGAGCGCAAACGGGCCGAGCAGGCGCTGCGCGACAGCGAGGCGAAGTACCGCCTGCTGTTCAACGGCATCAGCGACGCGGTGTTCGTGTTCCGGGTCGGGGCGGACGGGGTTCCGGGACGGTTCCTCGAGGTCAACGAGGTGGCGTGCCGGCGGCTGGGGTACAGCCGGCAGGAACTGCTCGAGCGCTGCCCGGCCGACATCGCCAGCGACGAGACAAGGGCGCTCACGCCGGCGATCATCAGGCGGGTGCAGGAAGACAGATTCGCAGTCTGGGAGGGGTCCCACGTCGCGAAGGACGGCCGCGCGATCCCGGTCGAGATCAGCAACCACCTGTTCGAGCTCGACGGCGAGCCGGTGATCCTCTCCACGGTCCGCGACATCAGCGAGCGCAAGCGGCTGGAGGCGCAGCTACGCCAGGCGCAGCGGATGGAGGCGATCGGCAACCTGGCGGGCGGGGTGGCGCACGAGTTCAACAACCTGCTGCAGGGGATGCTGGCGGCGGTCGAGACGCTCCGCCTGCGCCGTGCCGACGCCCAGACCGTCGCGGCCGAGCTCGGCGGGCTCGAGGAGCAGATCCGGCGCGGGGCGCAGCTGACCCGCCAGCTGCTCATCTTCGCCCGCAGCGAGGTCACGGCGCCGGAGACGCTGGACCTCAACGAGCTGGCGCGGAACGGGGGCCGGATGGTGTGCCCGCTGCTGGGCGAGAAGATCGCCCTGGCGCTCGACCTCGCCGCGGCGCCGTTGCGGATCCAGGCCGACCGCGCCCAGCTCGAGCAGCTCCTGATCAACCTCGCGCTCAACGCCGGCGACGCGATGCCCTCCGGCGGCACGCTGACCGTGCGCACGGGCGGCGGCGGCGACCGGGTTTGGCTCGAGGTCGAGGACACGGGCAGCGGGATCCCGCCCGCCATTCGCGACCGCATCTTCGACCCGTTCTTCACGACCAAGGGGGCCGGACGCGGGACGGGTCTCGGTCTGCCGGTCGTGCTCGGCATCGTCACGGCGCACGGCGGTGAGGTCGCGGTGGAGAGCGAGGTCGGCGTCGGCACCACGTTCCGCATCACGTTGCCGGCGGCCGCCGAGCCGGGCTTTGCGGCGCCGAAGGTGTCCGCCCGGAAGGCGGACGGACTCCCGCTCGGCCGGGGGGAGAGGATCCTCCTGGTGGAGGACGAGGCGGCGGCGCGCGCGAGCTTGACCGAGATCCTGGCCACGCTGGGGTACGAGGTCACGGCGGCGGCGGCCGCGGAGGACGTGGTGCGCGAGGGCGACGACCGGCGGTTCGACGTGCTGCTCACCGACGTCATGCTGCCGGGCCGGTCGGGGGTCGACCTCGCCGAGGGCCTGCGCACCGGCGACCCGCGGCTGCGCGTGATCCTGATGTCCGGCTACACCGAGGAGGTCCTCCGCCAGAGGGTGCAGTGCTGCGGTCCGCGCTTCCTGCAGAAGCCGTTCGACATCGCGACGCTGGCGCGCTCGCTGCGCGAGGCGCTCGACGACGAGGCGGAGGGGTCGCCCGCGGACGGCGCGGAGCGCTGAGGCGGTTCGCCGGTCAACCGGCGGCGGCGCTCCCCGGCTCGAGCAGCAGCATCGTCTCGAGCCCCGCGGTCCCGGCGAACAGGTCGAGGGGGACGGCGCGGGCCAGG
>JAKAFI010000369.1 GCA_021818005.1 Acidobacteriota bacterium
CCCGGCGGCCGGCGTCCGCATCGCGGCCGCGGCGGCTCGGGCCGCGCGCTGGCCGGCGTGGGCGTAGCAGAAGCAGTCGCCGAGGTCGATCGGCTCGAGGTCGGCCGAGACCTGCCACAGCGTCTCGGCGGGGCCGAGGAAGAGCCGCCCCTGACGCGCGAGCACGCCCGCGACCGCCGCCGCGACGAGGCGTTGCACATCGGCCCGGAAGTAGATGAGGACGTTGCGCAGGAACACGAGGTCGAACGCGGCGGCCGGCAGGCCCAGGGGGGCGCCGACGAGGTTGAGCGCACGGTACTCGATGCGCCGGGCGAGCGCCGGCTGCAGCTCGTAGCCGTCGCCGCGGGGGAGCAGGTAGCGGGCGCGCAGCTCGGCGGGGACGCGGGAGACCGCGCGGGCGCCGAAACGCCCGGAGGCGGCGGCGGCCAGCGCCTCCTCGTCCACGTCGGTGGCGAGGATCCGCCACTCCCATCCGGCGAGCTCGGCCGCCTCGGCGAGGACGATCGCCAGCGTCGCCGGCTCCTCGCCGCGGGCGCAACCCGCCGACCAGACGGTGAGGCGCCGCCGGTCGGCACGCGCGGCGGCGAGCGATGGCACGATCGTGGAGGCGAGCGCCGCGAACTGCTGCGGGTGGCGGAAGAGGAACGACTCCTTGACGGTGACGTGCGGGAGGAGCCGGCTCCACTCGCCGGTGAGCTCGCCGCGGCCGAGCGCGGACACGTACGCGCCGACGCCGTCGAGGCGCAGGTCGGCGGCGCGGCGGCGCGCGGTCTCGGCGAGGAACGGATAGTGGCCCGGCGGGATGAAGTTGCCGGAGACCTCCTCGATCAGGGCGGCGAGCTCCGCCACCGGGGCCGGACTCTCGCTCATGGCCGGACGCAGTTGCGGCCCGCCGCCTTGGCCTCGTAGAGACGAGCGTCGGCGAGGGCAATGAGCGAGTCGGCGCTGGCCGCGCGGCCCGGCTCGGCGCTCGAGGCCACGCCGAACGAAGCGGTGACCGCGCCTCGCCGCCCAAGGACGGTCGCGGACGTGGGTTCGGCCACGGCCGCGCGCAGCCGCTCGGCCACCCGCAGGCCGGTGGCCAGGTCGCTCTCCGGAAGCACCGCCAGGAACTCCTCGCCGCCGAACCGCCCGAGCGTGTCGGAGGTGCGCAGCGCCCGCCGCATCGCGGCCGCGGCGGCGGAAAGCACCGCGTCGCCGGCGAGGTGGCCGTAGGCGTCGTTGACGCGCTTGAAGTGATCGAGGTCGCTGATCACGACCGCGACGGTGTGGCCGTAGCGCTCCGCGCGCTCGATCTCCTGCGCGAGCAGCTCGACGATTGCGCGATGGTTGAGCGCCCCGGTCAGGCCGTCGTGGGTCGAGAGCTCGCGCAGGTGCTGGCCGAGCCTCGCGTTGTCGAGGACCGCGCCGGCGTGCGGTGCGAGCTCAGAGAGGAGCGTTCCCGAGGTCGCCGCGAACGTCGGCGGGTCGCACGGCAGCACCGCCAGCAGGCCCGTGCTCTCGGGCATCGGTAGCGGCACCGACACGACGTCGGCAGGATCGGCGTCGCCGTCGCCCTCCGCGCTCCCCGTCACTGCGACGTCGGGCGCGATGCCGGCCGGCACCGCCATCGCGGCCAGCATCGCCGCGGTGAAGCGGTCGGTGGCGCGCAGCGACGTCGGCCGGGCGATCAGGATGTCGAGCGACGCGGCGTCGGGCTCGGTGACGCCGACGGCGAGGAGGTGGGCGTCGGCGATCCCCGCCACCACCTCGAGGATGGCGCGGCTGGCGGCGTGCAGGTCGCGCGTGCCCAGGCCGCGCTCGAGCAACGAGTTGAGGATCGTGGATCGGAACAGGCTCGCGTCGAGCTGGCGCACGACCCGCGCGAGCACGTCGAGCGGCCCGAGCGGGGCGACGGCCTTCTCGGGCGCCGGCGCCGGCGCCGCGGCGGCCAGCCGGCCGACCGTGGCGATCAGGCCCGCCGGGTCGCCGTCCTTGGTGAGGTAGGCGTCGGCGCCGCCGCGCACGCCCCAGAAGCGTGCCGGGGCCTCGCCGTGGCTGGTGAGGATTACGACCGGCGTCGCGGCGGTCGCCGGCTCGCTCTTGAGCAGGCGGAGGAGCTGATGGCCGTCCATCACCGGCATGTCGAGGTCGGTGACGACGACCGCCGGCCGCAGGTGCAGCGCCGCCGCGGCGCCCTCGGCACCGTCACGCGCGATCGACACCTCGAACCCGGCAAGCTCGAACGTGCGGGCGAGCAGGGCGCGGGCGGTGTCGCTGTCGTCGACGACGAGGATGCGGGTCACGGCCGGCCTCCGTCCCAGATCGTGGTCAGCAGCTGGCCGAGAGCGGCCGGCGCCAACGCGATCGTTGCCGCGCCGGTTTCGAGGGCGACGCGCGGCATGCCGAACACCACCGACGAGGCCTCGTCCTGGACCATCGTGAGCCCGCCGGCGCGCCGCAGGGCGCCCAGGCCCGCGGCGCCGTCTGCGCCCATGCCGGTGAGCAGCACGCCGGCCGTGAGCCGGGGACAGCACTCGGCGCACGACTCGAACAGCTCGTCGATCGACGGGCGGTGGACGCCGCGCGGCGGCCGGGCGGCGTCCAGGCGTACGACGCCGCCGGCCGCGAGCCGGAGGTGGGCGCCGCTCGGGGCGAGGCGCACCGTCCCCGCCTCGGCGGCCTCGCCGTCCTCGGCGATCCCCACGTTCCTCCCGAGGTCGTGCGACAGCCACTCCGCCAGCCCCTGGACGAACCCGTCGGCGATGTGCTGCACCACCAGGATCGCCGCAGGCGGCGCGGCGGGGAGCGCCGCCAGGAAGTCGCGCAGCGCCGACGGCCCGCCGGTGGAGGCCCCCACGGCCACGTACCGCACGTCCGGCGCCGAGCCGGCGCCGAGCGTGGCGAC
>JAKAFI010000370.1 GCA_021818005.1 Acidobacteriota bacterium
CGGTCGCCGGGACCGTGCTCGCCGGCTTCGTCGCGCTCCCGGCGCTCGGCGAGCGCGCCACCCTGTCCGCGTTCGCCAGCGTCGGCCTGCTCGTGGCCGGGACGGCGTGGCTGCTCGAGAGGAGCGTCCCGGCGGCGTTGCCGGCGCCTGCGCCGGGTGCCGGCTCGGGGCGCACGAGCTGGCTGCTCCTGCCCGCGCTGTTCGGCTTCGTTGCGTTGGCGAGCGAGCTGGTGTGGACGCGCATCCTGCTCCTGCACCTCGGCTCCCGGGTCTACGCGTTCGCGCTCATCCTCGCGGTTTACCTGGCGGGGATCGCGGCCGGGGCGGCGCTGGTGCGCCGCGAGGTGCGCGACGCGCGGCGGGCGCTCGCCGCCTGCCAGATCGCGATCGGCGTGGCGATGGCGCTGCAGATCCCGCTGTTCGGGCGGTTCGGCGACCTGCTGGGGTGGCTCGCGGTGCACGGGCGCTTCACCAGCTTCGCCGGCCTGCAGCTCGGGCTCGCCGTCGCGGTGGCCGTCGCGTTGCTGCCGCCGACGCTCGCCTTCGGCGCCAGCTTCCCGCTCACCGTGGCCGCGTACCCGTCGGCCGCATCGCCGGAGGCGAGGACCGGGGCGGTCGCGGCGGCCAACACGGCCGGGGCGATCGCCGGCACGATCGTGTCGCCGCTCCTGCTCGTGCCGCTGGTCGGCAGCCAAGACCTGATCCTCCTCCTCGGGGGAGCCAGCGCCCTGGCCGGCGCGGCACTGGCACCGCGCCGGGCGCTCCGTGCCGCCGGGCTCGGGGTCGCCGCGTTGCTTGTCGCGGTGGGTGCGCTCGTACCGGCCGACACGGTGCTGCGCGGCGCCGCGGCGATCGCCGACGGCACCGTCGAGGTGCTCAAGGAGAGCGCGTCGGCGACCGTGGTCGTCCGCCGCGTCACCGACGCACGCGGCACCTGGCGCTCGCTCGAGCTCAACGGCGTCAACGTGGCCGGCACCTCGCCGGAGCTGCGCGCGATCCAGCGGTTGCAGGGGCACCTGCCGCTGCTCCTCGACGCGCGCCCCGAGCGCGTCCTCCACATCGGCTTCGGCTCCGGCGGGACCGCGTGGGCGGTGGCGCAGCACCCGGTGCGCTCGATCACGATCGCGGAGATCTCGCCGGAGGTGCTGGCGGTGTCGGGGAGCGTGTTCGGCGACGTCAACCACGGCGTGCTCGGCGATCCCCGCGTCCGCGTCGTCCTCAACGACGGGCGCAACTTCCTGCTCGCCACCCGGCAGACGTTCGACGTGATCCTTTCCGACTCGATCCACCCGGTGTGGGCGGGGAACTCGACGCTGTACACGCGGGAGTACTTCGAGCTCTGCCGCGCCCACCTACGCCCCGGCGGGGTCGTCTCGATGTGGCTGCCGCTCTACTCGCTGACGACCGAGTCGTACCAGGCGATCGTGCGCGCGTTCTGGGAGGTGTTCCCGAACACCTGCGTCTGGTACGACCCGGTGGTGCTCAACGAGTTCACGATCGTCACCGGCTCGACGGCCCCGGGCCCGGTGCAGGTGCGCTGGGGCGCGATCGCGGATCCGAAGCTGGCGCCCACGCTGGCGGAGGCCGGCGTCCGCACCCCCGCCGATCTCGCGGCGATGCTGCTCCTGGGACCGCGCGACGTCGCCACCATGGTCGCCGACACGCTGCCGCACGTCGACGACTTCCCGGTGGTGGAGTACGGCTCCGGCCGCCTGCTCGACCGCGACGGCTCGTGGCTCGACAACATGCGCCTGCTCTGGTTCTCGCGCGCCCGCAGCGATCCGTTCGCCGAATGTCCCGGAGGCTTCGCCGCCGCGGCCACCGCGCGCGACGCCGCGGTGCGCCACGAGCTGCGTCAGCTCTCGCGGCGGGTGGCCAGGCGGTAGAGATCGAGCAGCCCCGCGGCCGTGCGCTCCCAGGTGAACGCGGCGGCGCGCTCGATCCCCGCGGCGACGAGTCCGGCGCGGCGAGCGGGATCGGCGGCGAGCGCGGCGAGCGCCTCACGCCACGCCCCCGGGTCGTCGGGGTCGAGCAGAACCGCAGCGTCGCCGCACACCTCCGGCAGCGCCCCGGCGCGCGCCGCCAGCACCGGGCAACCGCACGCCATCGCCTCGAGCGCCGGCAGGCCGAACCCCTCGTTGCGCGACGGCATGACGAGCGCGAGCGCGCCGCGGTAGAGCTCGGCGAGCTCCCCGTCGCCGGGGTCGGGGACGCCGCGCACGGCGCCCGCCGCGAGCAGCGGCCGCAGGCGGGGGTCGGCGGTCGCGCCGCCGGCGACGACCAGCGGCGGCAGCGCTGGCGCGGCGGGGGACGCCCAGGCGGCGAGGATCAGCTCGAGGTTCTTGTGCGGATCGCCGCCGCCGACGAAGAGGGCGTAGCCGGGTGCGGCGGCGGCCTGGGCCGGGGTGAAGCCCTGCTCGACGCCGAGGTGAACGACTCCGATCCGGTCGGCGCTGGCGAATCCGAGCTCGGCAAGCTCGCCCGCCGCATGGCGGGAGATCGCGTGCACGCGATCGGCGCGGGCGAGCGAGGCGATCGCGCGGCGGGCCCGGTGGCGCTTCCAGCGCTCGGGGGGGGATGCGAAGCGGAAAGGGGTGGCGTCGTAGAACGTGGCCACGACCGGCAGTCGCAACCCCGGTGGCACCCCCCAGGTGGGAAGGTGGAGCACATCGAGGCGATGGCGGGGCAGCGTGACCGCCCACGCCGGGGCGTCGAAGAGGAACGCGCCGCGCCGCGGGCGGGTGAGTTGGACGACGGCCGCGGCGCGTGAGTACCATGGGGGAGGTACGAGAGCACCGTGCGGAACGAAGACCACGACCTCGCCGGGCACGGCCCCGAGCAACGCCTCGACTACGGCGCGCGCGACGCGGCCGAAGCCGCGGTG
>JAKAFI010000371.1 GCA_021818005.1 Acidobacteriota bacterium
TGTGGCCGCCGCCGCGGTCGTGGCGCCGATCGCGAGGTGCGGCACGTCGGCCCAGCGCGCGCCGCTGCGCTCGAGGTACGCCGCGACCGCGCGCGGGCTCGTCAGCACGACCGCGGCCGGGCGGCCCGCCGGCAGCGGCGGCGCCTCGCCGGCCGGGATCTCTTCCATGGCGTACACGACGAACGGCAGGACCTCGAAGCCGGCGCGCGCAAGCGCGTCGGACAGCTCGGCGCGGTGCTCGCGGCCGCACGGGTGCACGACCGCGTCGCCCGGCTGCAGGCGTCCGGCCAGCGCGCCCGCCAGCGCCTCACCGCCGCCCTGGCCGACCACGGCGACGGCGAACCGCTCGCGCCGGGCCGCCGCGGCCGTCGCCTCGCCGACCGCGGCCGCCGGCCGCGCCGCCAGCTCCGCGGCGAGGTCGGGAGCGGCGCGGCGCAGCGCTGCCGGCGCCCGCTTGCTGGTGAACGCGGTCATGCGGATCGTCGGCAGGGCGCGCTCGACCGCCGCGCGGCCCTCGGCGTCGTCGACGGCCGCCTCGCGCAGCAGCGGCATCGCGACCACCTCGACGCCGCGCGCCGCGAGCGCCGCGGCGATCGGCGCCAGCTCGTCGGCGGCGCGCGTCGCCAGCACCCAGCCGCTCACGCTGCCGCTCCGCGCAGCGCAGCGAGCGCGGCGCGCGCGGCGGTCGCGCCATCGGCGCCGCCCACTCGCACCCGCTGCAGCCGCGAGCGTGTGACGCCCTCGTCGAGCTCGGCGAGCGCCGCGATCAGGTCGATCCCGCGCTCGCCGCGGCGGGCGAACGCGCCGAGCGGCAGGTGGCAGCCGCCGCCCATCCCCTTGAGCACCGCGCGCTCGCACCCGGTCAGCTCGGCCACGTCGGGCTCGTGCAGCTGCGCCACCGCGCGCGCCGCCTCGCCGTCGCCGGCCCGCACCTCGACCGCGAGGGCGCCCTGGCCCGGGGCGGGGAGGAAGCGCTCGACGTCGAGCCGCACGGCCGTCAGCCCGTCGAGGTCGAGCCCGAGCCGTTCGACCCCGGCGGCGGCGAGCAGGATCGCGCCGAAGCCGCCGTCGCGTAGGCGCTGGACCCGGGTCGGCAGGTTGCCGCGCAGCGGCTTGATCACGAGGTCGGGTTGCAGCGCGAGCGCCTGCCCGGCGCGGCGCAGCGACGAGGTGCCCAGCACCACGCCGGGAGCCAGGCCGAGGCCGCCGTCGCCGAGCGCCTCGGGGCGCACGAGCAGCAGCTCGCGCGGGTCCTGACGCAGCAGCACCGCCCCGACCGCGAGGCCCTCCGGCTCGTCGGTGGGGAGGTCCTTGAGGGAATTGACCACGAGGTCGACCTCGCCGGCGGCGAGCGCCGCTTGCAGCTCGCGGGTGAAGAAGCCGCTGCCGGGCAGCTCGTGCAAGGCGCGCGAGCGGTCGGCGTCGCCGGCCGTGTGCACGATCACGAACTCGCTCTCGGCGCCGGCGCGCTGGCGCAGCATCTCCGCGACACGACTCGTCTGCCAGAGCGCCAGGTCGGAGCCCCGGGTCCCGATCCGCAGCGGGGAGCTCACTTCTCCACCGCCGCCAGGAACGTCGTCAAGACGTCCGCCGAGTGGTGCCACGCCACCTCGCGCAGGCCGCGCAGCGGCACGCGGACCAGCCGCTGCGAGAGGCGGTCCACCGCCTCGTCGAGCCGCTGCTCGCGCGACGCCTCGCTGCCGCCGTCCACCATGCGCGCCAGCTCGGTGCGGGCGACCTCGCGGAACGTCGCGACCAGGTGGCGGGCCACCGGCGACAGCTCGACCTCCATCACCTCGTACGCCAGCTCGCGCAGTTGCTCCTCCACGATCGCCTCCGCCTGCGCGATCTCGGCGCTGCGCGCGGCGCGGTTGGCGTCGGCCTCGCGGCGCAGCGCCACCTGATCCACGTGCTCGACACCGGCGATCTCGGCGCAACCGGGCGCCACGTTGGGCGGCATGCCGAGGTCGAGCAGGAGCGTGGGCGCCAGGCGGGCCGCCGTCTCGGGGGAGATCAACGCGACCTGGGAGGACGCGGCCGTGATCACCGCGGCGAACGACCCGCCCGCGGCCAGCGACTCGAGCGGCCGGTACTCGCCGCGGCAGGCGGCGGCGAACGCCTCGCCGCGCTCGCGCGAGCGGTTGAACACGACGATCGCCCGCGCGGGGTCCAGCTTGCGAACCAGCTCGACGGCGAGGGCCGCCATGCTGCCGGCCCCGACCACGGCGACCGCTCCCGTGGCTTCGGCGAGGCGGCGGCCGAGCTGGCGCTCCGCCAGGGAGAGCAACGACACCGGAAGGCGCGACAGGTTAGTCTCGGTCCGCACCCGTTTGGCGGCGCGGAACGCTTGCGTGAACAGCGCCGACAGGCGCGGGCCGGCGACGCCGAGGTCGGCCGCGAGCCGGTAGGCGCCCTTGACCTGGCCGAGGATCTGGTTGTCGCCGGGCATCAGCGAGTCGAGCGCGGCGGCCACCCGGAAGAGATGTCGCGACGCGTTCAGCTCGTGCTCCGCCAGGCACTTTTCGATCCCGGGCAGCGCGCATGCGCCGCCGGTCAGGCGCGGTAGCGCCGCGGCGAGCGCCATGAGCAGGCGCCCAGGGCAGAGCGGCCCCTGGTAGGCGAGGTAGAACTCGGAGCGGTGGCAGGTCGCGAGGTAGACGAGTTCCTGCGCCCCGAGTTCGGACTTCAGCGCCGGCAGGACCTCCGCCACTCGCTCGGCGGGGATCTGCGCCCGGCCGACATCTTCCGGACCCGCGCTGCCCTGGTTACAGCCGATGACCACGTAGCGTCGCATCGTTCTCCCCCGGGGATGCAGTATGAGCAGAGAACTGTCATATGTGAAGCGGGTTTGCGTCAGAATTCAGTGACAGACGTGCAATGTT
>JAKAFI010000372.1 GCA_021818005.1 Acidobacteriota bacterium
GGCGGCCAGCACGTCACGGCCGGCGAGCGCCTCCGGCAACGCGGCCGTCTGGATCGGCGTCGGGTCGGTGAAACCGAGGTCGGAAACCCCCCGCAGCAACGAGGGGTCGAGGGTGAACTGGGAAAAGCTCATCGGCACACTGCTTCTTTCTGCGGCCGCGCACACGTTGGACGCGGCGCGCACCGTCGTGTTGGTTTCCGGCTGATTGGGGAACGGGAGACTTGCCGGCGAGGCTGCCGTCCGGGCCTGGGCAGGCCCTGTTAGGGTCCATCACCCCCGCGGCCGACAGTGCCGGCCCCGGCGGGCACCACACTGTCTCACGGTTTGGCGCTCCTGGCAACCCGCCGCTCCGTCCGGCCGTCGCCGCCGGCCGCGCGTTCACGCCTGCACGAGGACCAGCGGTGCCCGTTCGGCGACCACCTCGCCGATCGCGGCGCCCTCGACGCCGCCGGCGGCGAGCGCCGCGAGCAGCGCCCCGGCGCGCTCGCCCGGCAGCGAGATCAGCAGGCCGCCCGAGGTCTGGGCGTCGTTCAGCAGCAACCGCGTCACCTCGGGGACGGCGTCGTCGTAGCCCACCGACGGCTCGGTGAAGGCGCGGTTGTCGAGCGTGCCGCCGGGCACCACGCCGGCGGCCGCCATCGCGAGCGCCCCCGGCAGCAGCGGCACCCGCCCGGCGGCGAGCCGGGCCGCGGCGTGCGAGCCGCGCAGCATCTCGAGCAGGTGGCCGAGCAGGCCGAACCCGGTGACGTCGGTGCATGCGTTGACCCCGACCGCGCCCATCGCCGCGGCCGCGGCCCGGTTCAACGCCGCCATCGTCTCGACCAGGCGCCCGGCCTGCGCCTCGTCGAGGAGCCCGCGCTTCATCGCGGTCGCGAGGATGCCGGTGCCGAGCGGCTTGGTCAGCACGAGCACGTCGCCGGTGCGGGCGCCGCTGTTGGTGACGATCTTCGCCGGGTCGATCACGCCGGTCACCGTCATGCCGAACTTCGGCTCGGTGTCGTCGACCGTGTGGCCGCCGACGATCGCGATCCCCGCCTCGTCCGCCTTGGCCTGGGCGCCGCGCAGGATCTCCTCGAGGACCTCGAGCGGCAGCCGGTTGCTGGGGAACGCGACGATGTTGAGGGCGAAGCGCGGGGTGCCGCCCATCGCGTAGATGTCGGAGAGGGCGTTGGCGGCCGCGATCGCGCCGAACTGGAACGGGTCGTCCACGACGGGGGTGAAGAAGTCCACGGTCTGCACGATCGCGGTGCGCTCGTCGAGGCGGTAAACCGCGGCGTCGTCGCTGGTCGCGGTGCCGACCAGGATCGCGGGATCGCCGGGCACCGGCAGGCGCTTGAGCACCGCTTCGAGCAGCTGCGGGCGCAGCTTGCAGGCGCAGCCGAGGCCGTGCGTGAACTGCGTCAGGCGGACGCCGGCGCCCCGGGCCGCCGGCGCCGGCGCCGCGCCGCGCGGCTCCAGCCGCTCTACGACAGCCGCGATCTCGGCGACCGCGCGCTCGATCTCGAACGCCGTCGTGAAGCGCCCCACCGAGAAGCGGATCGTGCCCATCGCGTCTTCGAGCGGCACGTGCATCGCCTGCAGTACGCTCGAGACCTCCACCCGGTCGCTGTGGCACGCCGCGCCCGCCGAGGCCGCCACCCCCTCCAGCTCCGAGAGGATCGTGTTGGCCTCGAGGCCGCGGAACGACACGCTCGCCGTGTTGGGCAGGCGCCGCTCGGGGTGCCCGTTGACGCGCAGCGCGGGGAAGCGTTGCCGCAGGCCGCTCTCGAGCGCGTCGCGCAGCGAGCGCATGCGCTCGGAGTACGTGTCCAGGTTGCGTCCGACCAGCTCGCACGCGGCGCCGAGGCCGACGACCTCGATCACGTTCTCGGTGCCGGCGCGCTGGTCCATCTCGTGGTTGGCGCCGTCGATCAGCTTGTCGAGGCGCACGCCACGGCGCCGGAAGAGCACGCCGACCCCCTTGGGCGCGTAGAGCTTGTGCCCCGCGATCGAGAGGAGATCGACGCCGAGGTCGGCGACCCGCACCGGGATCTTGCCGACCGATTGCGCCGCGTCGGTGTGGAACAGCACCCCGTGGCGGTGGGCCACCTCGGCGATCGCGGCGATCGGCTCCACCGTCCCGACCTCGTTGTTGGCGTGCATGACGGTGACGAGGATCGTCTGCGGCGTGATCGCATCCTCGACCTGCCGGGGCTCGACGAGCCCGTGCTCGTCCACCGGCAGGTACGTGACCTGGTACCCCTCGCTCTCGAGGTGGCGGCAGACCTCGATGACCGCCGGGTGCTCGACGGCCGACGTGACGATGTGCCGCCCCTGCGCCCGGTAGGCGCGGGCGACGCCCTTGATCGCGAGGTTGTTCGCCTCGGAGCCGCCGCTCGTGAAGATCACCTCGTCCACGGCGCAGCCGAGCATCTCGGCGACCTGCCGGCGCGCCGCCTCGACGGCTTTCTTGGCCGTCACACCGAAGAGGTGGCTGCTGGACGGGTTGCCGAAGTGCTGGTGGATGAACGGCAGCATCGCGTCCGCGACCGCCGGGTCGATCGGCGTCGTGGCGTTGTAGTCAAGGTAGATCGGTGACATCGCCTGGCTCCTCGCGCAAGCTCTGGCCCGCGTGCCGCCGGTCGGGCGCGGCCAGGCCGCGGCAGCGATCGTAGCAGGATGCGGCGGAGGTATCGGGCAGCCGATGGAAGATGGTGTATAGTGACGCGACATCGTCGAGCGGACGGGCGGTGGGGGGGGCCGGCGGAATCGAACGACGGCACCGGATCACGTCTGCACAGAGGGAGTTCCACCTATGAAGCTGTACATCGGCAACCTGTCCTACGACACGACCGAGGCCGAGCTGCAGGAGATGTTCTCCCGGTTCGGCGCCGTTGAAT
>JAKAFI010000058.1 GCA_021818005.1 Acidobacteriota bacterium
ACGACGCACCACCGGAGGCAGGGCCGAGGCGGACGGCGCGTAGCCCGCGCCGCGAAGATTGGGCCAGCCGCAAGGCGCGCGATCCCCGCCGCACCGGAGCATACCCGGAGGGTATGTGAGGATGCGAGCGGGGTGAGCGCAACGCAGCGGATGGTCCGAGATTCGCGGCGCAATGGAGGCTACATGTAGAGGCCGCCGGAGACGTTGATCACCTCGCCGGTGACATACGCGCCGTCCGGGCCCGCGAGGAACAGCACCACCCCGGCGATGTCCTCGGGGGTCCCGAGGCGCGGGATCGCGAGGTTGGCGAGCAGCGCCTTCTTCTGCTCCTCGTTGAGCTTGTCGGTCATCGGCGTCTGGATGTAGCCGGGCGCGATCGCGTTCGCGGTGATGTTGCGGCTGCCGAGCTCGCGGGCGAGCGACTTGGTCAGGCCGATGATCCCCGCCTTGGAGGCGGCGTAGTTGGCCTGGCCGGGGTTGCCCATCAGGCCGACCACCGAGGAGATGCTGATGATGCGACCCTCGCGCTGCTTCACCATCACCTTGACCGCCGGCTGCGTCACGTTGAAGGCACCGTCGAGGTTGACCGCGAGCACCTTGCGCCACGACTCGGGCTTCATGCGCATGAACAGGCCGTCGTCGGTGATCCCGGCGTTGTTGAGGAGGATGTGCAGGCCGCCGAGCTCGGCGGCGATCTCCTCGACCACCCGCTGGCACGCCTCGGGGTCGGTGACGTTGAGCGGCTTGACGATCGCCCGGCCGCCGGCCGCCGTGATTTCGTCCGCCACCGCCTGAGTCGGATCGGTGGGCAGCGAGGTGCACGCCACCACCGCGCCCTCGCGCGCCAGCGCCCGGGCGCACGCGGCGCCGATCCCGGTCGCGGCCCCGGTCACCATCGCCACCTTGCCCTGCAGCGTCCCTGCCATTGTCCCCTCCTCCGGTGCGTCAGGTTGACAGTTTAGGTCAAAGGGAAAAGGGAAGAGGGAAGAAGGAAGAGGGAAGACGGACAACCGAGGGCCGGGCATGGGTTCGTCGTTCCTCTTCCTTCTCCCCTCTCACCTCTTCCCGTCTTCCTGCAACTCTTCACTCTCAACTCTCAACTCTTCACTGCCTTCTCGAGATACGCCTCGACCTGCTCCGGCGTGCCGACCTGCGCGGTGGCGGCGGCGCGAGCGATCCGCCGCACCAGGCCCGAGAGCACGCTCCCCGGCCCGATCTCGACGAAGGTGTCGAAGCCGTCGGCGGCCATGCGCTCGACCAGCTCGACCCAGCGCACCGGCGCGTCGACCTGGCGCACCAAGCCGTCGCGCACCGCCGCGCCAGCGGTCACCGGCACCGCATCGACGTTGTTGTACAGCGGCGCCGCCAGCTCCGCGAACGGCAGCGCCGCGAGCACCGGCTCGAGGCCGTGGCGCGCCGGCGCCATCAGCGGGGAGTGGAACGGCGCCGAGACCGGCAGCGGCACGACGCGCTTGGCGCCGCGCGCGGCCAGGAGCTCGCCGGCGCGCGCCACCGCCGCCGCGTGGCCGGCGATCACCGTCTGCTCCGGGGCGTTGAAGTTGGCCGCGACGACCTCGGCGCCCGGGCCGCTGGCCTCGCGGCAGCACGCCTCCACAACGTCGCGCGCCGGCCCGAGCACCGCCGCCATCGCCCCGACGCCGACCGGCACCGCGTCCTGCATCAGCTCGCCGCGCCGCCGCACGGTGCGCACGAGCGCCTCGACCGGCAGGCCGCCGGCCGCGCCGATGGCGCTGTACTCGCCGAGGGAGTGGCCGGCCACTCCGTCGCAGCGAGCCCCGCGGGCGCGCAGCACCGCCAGCGCGGCCAGCGAGGCGGCGAGGATCGCTGGCTGGGTGTTGGCGGTGAGCCGCAGCCGCTCCTCCGGGCCCTCGAAGCAGAGCGCCGAGAGCGGCTCGCCGAGCGCCGCGTCGGCGCGCTCGAACACCTCGCGCGCCTCGGGGTACCGCCGGGCGAGATCCTTCCCCATCCCGGCGAACTGGCTCCCCTGGCCCGGAAAGATGAACGCGACCTTGCCCATCGTTTCGTCCCCCGTGCGCTCGCCGCGCCGCGCCCCGCGTCAGTACCGCAACAGCGTGGCGGCCCAGGTGAGACCGCCGCCGAACGCGGCGAGGAGGACGAGGTCGCCGCGCTTGAGCGCGCCGCGGTCGATCGCCTCCCGCATCGCGAGCGGGATCGAGGCCGAGGAGGTGTTGCCGACGCGCTCGAGGTTGAGATAGGTCTTCTCCGCGGGCAACCCGAGCCGCTCCCCCACCGCCGCGATGATGCGGAGGTTGGCCTGGTGCGGGACGAACAGGTTGACGCTGTCCACGGTCACGCCGGCCCCGGCGAGGACCTCCTGGCAGACGTCGGTGAGCGAACGCACCGCGACCTTGAACGTCTCGTTCCCCCGCATCCTGATGAACGGCAGCTTCTCGTCGATGTACGCCTTGACGTTCGGCGGGTACTTGCTGCCGCCGCCGGGCATCTGGATGAAGTCGGCGTAGGTGCCGTCGGTGTGCAGCGCGGAGCGCAGGATCCCCTCGCCCGCCGGCGCGGCCTGGAGGACGGCGGCGCCGGCGCCGTCGCCGAACAGGATGCAGGTGCCGCGGTCGGTGTAGTCGGTGTAGCGGGAGAGCGTCTCGGCGCCGATCACCATCGCGGTCTTCACCTCGCCGGTGATGATGAACTGCCGCGCCACGTGCAGGGCGTACAGGAAACCGGAGCAGGCGGCGGCGATGTCGAAGCAGGTCGCGTTCTTGATCCCGAGCGCCGGCTGGATGATCGCCGCCGTCGCCGGGATCGGCTGCTCGACCGTCGCGGTGGCGAACACGAGCAGCTCGACGTCCTCGGGGGCGACGCCGGCGTCGGCCAGCGCACGTTTCCCCGCCTCGACCGCGATCGTGGCGACGCTTTCGCCGTCGCTGACGACGTGGCGCTCGCGGATCCCGGTCCGCGTCACGATCCACTCGTCGGAGGTGTCCACCATCCGCTCGAAGTCCTGGTTGGTGAGCACCTTGTCCGGAAGGCAGGTGCCCAAGCCCGCGATACGCGCCGTCAGCGCGTGCCGGTCATGCACGTTCGGCTCCCTTCAGCGCCCCGCCCGGCCGCCGAGACATACGGACCCCCGGCGCGATCAGGGCCACCGCGACCGAAACCGTCTCGGTCATGCCCCGGCCTGGGTCAGGCGATCTCCTCGACGTGCAGGACCTGACGGCCCTCGTACATGCCGCAGTGCGAGCACACCCGGTGCGGCTGCTTCGGCTGGAAGCAGTTCGGGCACACCGACTGGGCCGGCTCGGCCAGGTGATCATGGGCCCGCCGCCGGTCGCGGCGCGCCTTGGAATGACGGCTCTTTGGGTTGGGCATCGGAACGACCTCCCGCGTTACTCGCTCGGCCGCCACTCCGCCAGCGGCGCGAGACGATCATCTTGATCCGGTGGGGGGCACGAGCACGCCCCCAGGTTGAGGTTCGCGCCGCACGTCGGGCAGATCCCGCGGCAGCTGTCGGCGCACAACGGTTTCATCGGAACGGCGAGCCCGAACTGCTCGGCCGCCAGCTCCGTCAGGTCCACCACCGGCTCGGCGAAGAAGCGGACCTCGAGGTCGCCGCGTCCGAGACGCTTCTCGTCGTCCTGCGGCGCGGTCGCGACCGGCAGCAGGTGCAGCTCGACCGGCTCGGCGAACGAGAAGTCGAACTCGGTCAGGCAGCGGCCGCAGCGCAGGCGCGCGTGGCCGGCGACGCGGCCCTCGAGCAGGAAGCCCCGGTCCGCGCGCTCGACGTGGCCCGACAGCTCCACCGGGTCGACCGACACCACGTCCTCCCCGCCGGCGGCGGGTGGGATCACCGGCCGCTCGCTGAAATCCAGCGGCTCGGTGTCGGCATGGGTCAGGTCGATCCGGAGCACACGCATCCCCTCTTTGGGGACCGTGCAGCATAGCAGCCGGGCGTGGTGCCGTCAAACCGAGCCGGCCGGCCCGCCGGGGTCCGCGCTCACGGCTCAGCGCCGAGCCGGGCGAGGAGCCGCTCCAGCCGGTCGGTCAGCTCCGCCACCCGGGCTTCGAGCGCCTCGACCCGGTCGGCGAGGCCGCCGGCGCGGCCGGCCGGCCGCGGTTCGGCGGCGCGCTCGGCCGGCGCGCCGGCGGCGAGGTGCGCCCACCGGCTCTCCTTCTGCCCGTGGGCCCGCGCCAGCTCGACGACGAGCGGTTCGGCGCCGGCCGCCAGGCGCGCGAGCCCCGCCTCGACCTCCCCGACCGAGGCGAACGCGTGCAGCCGCTCGCACCTCGCCCGCAGCTCGCCCGGGGTCTGCGCGCCGCGCAGCAGCAGGACGGTCACGAGCGCCTTCCCGGCGGCGTCCAGCTCCCAGCTCCGGTCGAGGTTGTGCTCCCAGCGCTCGGACCGCGCACCCTCGACCGGCCACGCCAGCACGTCACCGCGGAGGCGGTCGAGCGCCTGCCGCACCTCGCCCTCGGTCAGCTCGGTCACCGGGTCGCGGTTGCTCCTCTGGTTGCACGCCGCGACCAGCGCGTTGACCGTGAGCGGGTAGTACTCGGGCGTGGCCTGCTGCTTCTCGAGCAGGCACCCGAGCACCCGCACCTCCACGGCGTCGAGCACCCTCGGCAGGCGGATGGCGCACCTCCCGCCGCCATGATACGGCGCCGGGCCGACCTTGACACCTGCCGTCAGCCCGGTGAAGCTTGAGCGTCGATGGCGAGCAAGGACCGGGGCGCGGGCGCCCAGACGCCCTCTCTCGGCGGGGCACACGCCTCGGTCGCGGTGCCGAGGCAGCTCTCGTTCTGGCGGCGGCTGTTCGCGTTCTCGGGGCCGGCGTATCTGGTCAGCGTCGGGTACATGGACCCGGGCAACTGGGCCACCGACATCGCGGCCGGGTCCAAGTTCGGCTACGCGCTGATCTGGGTCCTGGCGATGTCCAACCTGATGGCGATCCTCCTCCAGAGCCTTTCCGCGCGGCTCGGGATCGTCACCGGCATGGACCTCGCGCAGGCGTGCCGGGCGATGTTCGACCGCCGCGTGTCGCGCGTCCTCTGGCTGCTCGCGGAGGTGGCGATCGCCGCCTGCGACCTCGCCGAGGTCCTGGGCTCGGCGATCGGCCTCCAACTCCTCTTCCACCTGCCGCTCCTGATCGGCGTCGTGATCACCGCCTTCGACACGCTGCTCCTGCTGGTGCTGCAGTCCCGCGGCGTACGCATGATGGAAGCGTTCATCGTCATGCTGATCACCACGATCGGAGGCTGCCTGGCGATCGAGGTCGTGCTGTCGAAGCCAGCGTGGGGCGCGATCGTAGGTGGCGTCGTGCCGTCGCTGCCCGGCCCGGGGGCGCTCTACCTCGCGATCGGGATCCTCGGCGCGACCGTGATGCCGCACAACCTCTACCTGCACTCGGCGCTGGTGCAGTCGCGGCGGATCACCCAGACCCCGGCGGGGATCCGCAGCGGGGTGAAGTTCAACGTCATCGATTCGCTGGTGGCGCTCAACGGCGCGTTCTTCGTCAACGCCGCCCTGTTGGTCATGGCGGCGGCGACGTTCTTCCGCGCCGGGCTGCACGATGTCGCGGAGATCCAGGACGCCCACCGGCTGCTGCAACCGATCCTGGGCGCCGCCGTGGCGCCGATCGCGTTCGCGGTGGCGCTCATCGCGTCGGGGCAATCGTCCACGATCACCGGGACGCTCGCGGGCCAGATCGTGATGGAGGGGTTCGTCCAGATCCGGCTGCGGCCGGTCGTGCGCCGCCTGCTGACGCGCTCGCTGGCGATCATCCCGGCCGTCATCACGATCGTGTGGTACGGCGAGCGCGCCACCGGCAACCTGCTCGTGCTGTCGCAGGTCGTGCTCTCGCTACAGCTCTCGTTCGCGGTGATCCCGCTCATCCACCTCGTCTCCGACCCGCGCTGGATGGGCCAGTACACGATCAGGCCGGTGCTGCAGGCGGTGTCGTGGCTGACCGCGGGCACGATTGCGGCGCTCAACCTCAAGCTGTCGTACGACGCGATCGCCGGCGCGATGTCGGGCGCCGGCTCCCGGTCGTGGCTGCTCTGGGTGACCGCGGTCCCCGCCGCGGCCGGCCTGGTGGCGCTGCTCGGGTACGTGACCGTGGTGCCGTGGCTCGAGCGCCGCCGCGGTGCCCCGACGCCCGCGATCGCGAGCGTCCACGGGCCGACCGCGATGCCCGCCGTGGTCCCGCCGGCGGTCGCGCGGCGCATCGCCGTCGCGATCGACTTCTCCGGCGCCGACACCGCCGTCCTCTCGCACGCGGTCACGCTGGCGCGCGCCGCCGGTCGCGGCGCCACCGTGCTGCTGCTCCACGTCGTGGAGTCGGGCGGTGCGCGGATGATGGGCGACGAGATGCAGGACAACGAGGCGCGCGGCGACCAGCAGCGCCTCGAGCTGTACCGCAACGAGCTCGCCGAGCTCGGCGTCGATGCGAGCTACGACCTCGGTTTCGGCAACCCGGCGGATCAACTCGTCGCGCTGATCGTGGCCCACAAACCCGACCTCGTGGTGCTCGGGAGCCACGGCCACCGCGGCGTCGGCGACTTCGTGCACGGCACCACCGTGGAGCGGTTGCGCCACCGCGTGCGGGTGCCGATCATGGTCGTGCCGAGCGCTGCGTGAGCAGCCGTCCCCCGCTCGGCACCGGCGCGGGCATGTTGCGCGCCCTGAGGTCGCGCAACTACAAGCTGTTCATCGGCGGTCAGGGGATCTCGCTCGTCGGGACGTGGATCCAGCAGATCGCGATGTCGTGGCTGGTGTACACGCTGACCCACTCGGCGTTCCTGCTCGGTCTGGTCGGCTTCTCGTCGCAGATCGGGATGTTCGTGCTCTCGCCGCTCGCCGGCGTCGTCGCCGACCGCGTCAATCGCCACCGCCTGCTGATCCTCACGCAGTCGCTCGCGATGCTGCAGGCGCTGGTGCTCGGCACCCTCGTCCTCGTCCACTCGGTCGCCGTCTGGCAGATCGTCGCCCTCTCGCTCTTCATCAGCGTGGTCAACGCGTTCGACATGCCGACCAGGCAGGCGTTCCTGATCGAGATGATCGAGGACCGCGCCGACCTGGCGAACGCGATCGCACTCAACTCTTCGATGGTCAACGGTGCGCGTCTGGTCGGCCCGGCGGTCGCAGGGGTGCTGATCGCGGCGGCCGGCGTCGGCGCCTGCTTCCTGATCAACGCGGCCAGCTACTTGGCGGTGATCGCGGCGCTGCTGGCGATGCGGCTCGCGGCGCGAGTCCCGCACGGGCCGGTGCGGCGGATCGGCCACGAGCTGCGCGAGGGGTTCGCCTACACGTTCGGATTCGGGCCGACCCGGGACATCATCCTGCTGCTCGCCCTCGTCAGCGTCGCCGCGATGCCGTACTCGACGCTGATGCCGATCTTCGCGGTGCAGCTGCTGCACGGGGGCCCGAGCACGCTCGGGTTCCTCTCCGCCGCGGCCGGGGTCGGCGCGCTGGCGGGGGCCGTGGCGCTCGCCTCTCGGCGCAGCGTGCGCGGACTCGGGCGTTGGATCCCGATCGCCTGCGGCGGCTTCGGCGCTGCGCTCATCGGTTTCGCCTTCTCCCGCTCGATGGCGCTGTCGCTGCTGCTGCAGGCGCTCGTCGGCCTGGCGATGCTGACGCACCTCGCGGTCTCCAACACGATCCTGCAGACGATCGCGGGCGACGAGTGGCGGGGGCGGGTGATGAGCTTCTACGGGATGGCGTTCATGGGGATGATGCCGTTCGGCAGCCTGCTCGCCGGGGCGCTGGCGCACCGGATCGGGGCGCCGCGCACGGTGGCGCTCGGGGGCGCCGTCTGCATCGCCGGCGCCGCGGTCTTCGCCGCTCGCCTCCCGGCGTTGCGGCGGCTGGTGCGCCCCATCTACCGCGAACGCGGGATCATCCCCGAGGTGGCGGCCGGCATCGAGGCGGCCACCGGCGGCGGTTCGGACCGCCCCTAGGAGCCTGTCGCGCATCGACTCCGGCTGCGGCTCGCGCTGGCCCGGCGCTCGACTTTCGGCCTCTGGATTATGATACTGAGGCCACGGAGCCGTCCGGGCCGGCGCAAGCCGCCGCGGACGGTCCGGGCCTCGAAGTCCTCGCGTCACTCGAAGGGGCGGCATGATCGAACGTGGTCGGGCCTCGTCATCGAACCGAAGGGAGACGCGAATGAGCACGGAGTTCAACGGTTGTTGCGGCAGCGGCCGCGGCGCGAAGGCGTGGGCGGGCCTGGTGGGCGCCCTCGCCCTCGGCCTGGCCGCGCTGGCGCTGTCGGCCGCCGCCGACGCGGCGCAGGTCCTGATGCGCTTTCCGACGCTCCACGGCCGGACGGTGGTGTTCTCGGCCGGGGGCAGCCTCTGGAAGGTCGATCGCAACGGCGGGGTGGCGCAACGGCTCACGGCCGACGCCGGCCTCGACCTGATGCCGCGGTTTTCCCCGGACGGCAAGGAGATCGCGTTCACCGGAAACTACGACGGCAACACCGACGTGTACGTCATGTCGGCCGAGGGCGGCGCGGTCCGCCGCCTGACGTTCCACTCCGACGTGGTGCCCGACGCGCCGATGCGCTGGGGGCCCGACAACATGGTCGTGACCTGGACCCCCGACGGGAAGCAGATCATGTTCCTGTCCCGGCGGACGACGTACAACTCCTGGTTCGGCCAGCTCTTCCTCGTCCCCGCAGCCGGCGGTCCGGCGACTCGGTTCCCGGTCCCGCGGGGCGGCGTGACCTCGTTCAGCCCGGACGGGACGAAGATCGCGTACAACCGCATCTTCCGCAACTTCCGCACGTGGAAGCGGTACTACGGCGGCCTGGCGCAGGACGTCTGGATCTACGACCTCAAAACGCACGCGATCCAGCGGGTCACCGACTGGAAGGGCACCGACACGTACCCGATGTGGTACGGCGACACGATCTACTTCGCCTCCGACCGCGGCCCGGAGAAGCGCCTGAACATCTGGGCGTACAGCCTGAAGACCAAGGCGTTCCGGCAGGTCACCGACTTCAAGGACTACGACGTCGACTGGCCGAGCCTGGGCGATGACGGCATCGTGTTCGGCTGCGGCGGCCAGCTCTACGTGCTCGACCTCCCTTCCGAGAAGCTCGCCAAGGTCGCGGTGGATGTCCCCGACGACGGCGTGCGCACCCGCCCGCGCTGGGTGGACGCCAGCAAGACGATTCAGGCGTTCGACATCGCTCCCAACGGGAAGCGGGCGCTGTTCGAGGCGCGGGGCGACATCTTCACGGTCCCGGCCGAGCACGGCAACACCCGCGACCTGACGGCCAGCTCCGGCGTGCGCGAGCAGGACCCGGCGTGGTCCCCCGACGGCAAGTGGGTCGCCTACGTCACCGACCGCACCGGCGAGGCCGAGATCGCGGTCCGTCCCTCCGACGGGAGCGGCTCCGAGCAGATCCTCACCAGCCGTGCCAAGGGATACCTGTACGACCCGACGTGGTCGCCGGACAGCAAGAAGATCGCCTTCGACGACTCCGACCACGCGCTGTGGTTCGTCGACGTGGGCGACCGCAAGGTGACGAAGGTCGACAACGACCCGCGCTCCGAGATGCACGACTTCTCCTGGGCGCCGGATGCGCTGTGGCTCGCCTACAGCAAAGCCGCGGACAACGACATGCGGACGATCTACCTCTACAGCGTCGCCTCGTCGCAGGCGACCCAGGTGACCCGGGCGATGACCAACGACTACGGCCCGGTGTTCGACCCCGAGGGGAAGTACCTGTACTTCATCGGCCTCAAGCACGAGAACCCGGTGTTCAGCGAGAGCGAGTTCAACATCGCGACGCTGAAGATGGCCGGCATCTACGTTGCGACGTTGCAGGCCGGCGAGCCGTCCCCGTTCGCGCCGCGCTCGGACGAGGGGACGATCAAGAGCGACGACACCAAGAAGGACGAGGGCAAGGAAGGTGCGTGGAAGCCGGGCGCCTCGGCCGCGATCCACATCGACCTCGCCGGCCTCGACGGGCGGGTCGTCCCGCTGCCGGTGCCGCCCGGCGAGATCGGCCACCTCAGCGCGGTGCGCGGGAAGCTCGTCTACATGACCACGCCGCTGCGGAGCTTCGAGACCGCGCTGCACGGTGAGGAGCCCGAGCTGCACTCGTTCGACATGGCCAAGCGCAAGGACACGGTGCTGACGAGCCCGCTCGACGACTACGCGTTGAGCGCCGACGGCTCCGCCGCGCTGATCAAGAACAAGGACGCCTACAGCATCGTCGGCACCGCCGGTGACGGCAAGACGGAGGGCGAGGCCGCCAAGGCGCTCGACCTGTCGCACATGCAGGAGCTGGTCGACCCGCGCGCCGAGTGGCGGGAGATGTACGAGCAGGCGTGGCGCCTCGAGCGCGACTTCTTCTTCAACCCCGAGATGAACGGGGTGAACTGGCCGGAGATCCGCGCCAGGTACGAGAAGCTGCTCCCCGAGGTGGCGTGCCGTGAGGACCTGAACTACGTCATCGGCGAGATGCTCGGCGAGCTCGGCAACTCGCACACCTACGTCGGCGGCGGCGACGAGCTGCACGGCAAGCGCGTGCCGACCGGCTTGCTCGGCGTCGACTTCGGCGTCGACGGCAAGGACGGCCGCTACTTCTTTGCCAAGATCTACCCGGGCGACAATACGCACGAGAGCTACCGGTCGCCGCTCACCGAGCCTGGGATCGACGTCAAACAGGGCGACGTCCTGCTCGCGGTCAACGGGCACGAGCTCAAGCTCCCGACCGACCCGTACAGCCTCTTCGTCAACACGCTCGGCGGCACGGTGAGGCTCACCGTCGCCGACGACGCGGCCGGCAAGAACCGGCGCGACGTCACGGTCAAGCCGATCGCCGACGAGCTGAACCTGCGCATGAAGGCGTGGATCGACCACAACCGCGAGGTGGTGGAGAAGGCCTCCGGCGGCAAGATCGGCTACCTGTACCTCGCCGACATGGACGAGCAGGGGATGGATCAGTTCATCAACCAGTTCTACCCCCAGGTGCGCAAGCAGGGGCTGATCGTGGACGTCCGCTACAACGGCGGCGGCTTCATCGACCAGATCGTTCTCGAGCGCTTGCGCCGCGTCCTCGTGGGGATGTCGACCAACCGCGAGGGGGTCGCGTTCCCGATCCCGCAGCAGCTCGTCCACGGCTACATGGCGTGCCTGCTCAACCACTACTCTGCTTCGGACGGCGACATCTTCCCCTACTACTTCAAGAAGTACGGCCTCGGCCCGCTGATCGGCGAGCGGACGTGGGGCGGCGTGCGGGGGATCCGCGGCTTCTGGCCGCTCGCCGACGGCGGCTACGTCACCATCCCCGAGGACAGCCTGTACGGCCTCCACTCCGAGTGGGTCATCGAGAACCACGGCGTGGAGCCCGACATCGAGGTGGACAACCTCCCCGGCGACGTGATGGCGGGCAAGGACGCCCAGCTCGAGCGGGCGATCGCGTACATCATGGACAAGCTCAAGTCCAACCCGATGACGCTCCCGCCGCCGCCGCCGCTGTCGCCGGCGTACCCGCCGCAGGGGCAGTAACCGCGGTCTCGGTGGTGCACGACGGGCGGGGCGCGGTGCCCCGCCCGTCTTCTTTGCTGGCCCTGTCGCGGCCCGCCGGCCTGGTCAGACAGGGTCCTCGCCCGCATGGGGCGCGAACCCCTCGCCGAGCACCTCCTGGGCCGGGGTGATCGCCACGAACGCCGCGGGGTCCACCTGCGCCACCAACCGCTTGAGGCGTCCGGTCTCGTGCTGGGCGACGACCACGTAGAGCACGGGCCGCTCCTCCCCGGTGAAACCGCCCTGGCCTTTGAGCACGGTGACGCCCCGCCCGAGCTGGCCGAGGATCGCCTCGCGCACGCGGTCGTGGTGCTCGCTGATGACGAGCGCGGCGCGCGCCGCCGAGAACCCCTCCTGCACGAGGTCGAGCACGCGCGCCGACACGAACGCCAGCGCCAGCGCCACCATCACCGCCTCGGCGCCGAAGACGAACGCGGCGCCGCCGAAGATCGCCACGTTCATCGCGAGCAGCGCCTGCCCGATCCCGATCCCGAGGGTGCGGTGCGCCAGGCGCGCCAGCACGTCGGTGCCTCCCGTGGTGCCGCGCCCGCGGAAGACCAGGCCCATGCCGAGACCGTCCATCAGCCCGCCGTAGCAGATCACGAGGAGCCGGTCGTGCGTCGGCGGCACGAGCAGCGGCGCGGTGAGGTCGATCGCGACCGACATGATCACCACCGAAACCACGGTGCGGACGAAGAACCGCATCCCGCCGACATATCTCCAGCCCAACCAGAGCAGCGGCACGTTGAGGAGCAGCACGACCATCCCGACCGGCGTCCCGAAGAGGTGGTGGGCGATGATCGCGAGGCCGGTGACGCCGCCGGAGACGACGTTGTTGGGGACGAAGAAGAGGTTGGTCCCGGCCGCGACCAGCAGCGAGCCGGCCACGATCTGGGCGTAGTCGAACGCGACCCCCCACCGTCCCTTCGGCGCCGTGACCGGGAGCTTCATCGTCAGGCATGGTGGCACGAAGCCCGCGGCGTGCCAAGCTTCACCGCGGCCCGGCCCGCTGCTACCCTGGCACCGGGAGGTGCACGATGCTGGAAGCGATCGTCCTGATCAACGTCAAGCCCGGCCAGCTCCACGCGGTCGCCGACACCCTGATGGAGCGCGAGGGCGTGCACGAGCTCTACTCGGTTGCCGGCAAGTACGACATGGTCGCCGTGCTGCGCACCTCCCGCAACGAGCGGCTCGAGGAGCTGGTGACCGGCGAGATCGCCGCCCTGCCCGGCGTCGAGCACACGACGACGCTGGTCGCCTTCCGCTGCCTCTCCCGCAAGGAGAGCGACGGCACGTTCAGCGTCGGACTCGAGCCGGGGAAGTGAAGAGTGAGAAGTCCGACGCAGAGGGGAAGAGGGTAAAGGGAAGAGGGTAGAGGGAAGAGGGTAGAGGGAAGGCAGAGACACGACCAGCACTGGTCCTGTCGTCCCTTTGCCCTCTACCGTTTGCCGTTTGCCGCCTCTGACTCTTCACTCTTCGCCAGATGCACCAGCTCCTCGACGTTGCCCGCCGGCCCGGCGATCGGCGACGCGATCCGCCCACGGCAGGCGAGGCCGAGCGCCGCGGCCGCCGCGATCACGGCGACGATCGCCGTCTCGCGCACCCCGGGATCGCGCACGACGCCGCCCTTACCCACCTGCTCCCGCCCCGCCTCGAACTGCGGCTTGACCAGGGCGACGAGGTCCCCGTCGCGCGCGAGGACGGCGGCGAGCGCCGGGAGGACGAGGCGCAGCGAGATGAACGAGACGTCCACGGTGACGATCGCGAACGGCCCGGGGACGTCGGCGGGCGCCAGCAGGCGGACGTTGACGCCGTCCATGACGACCACGCGCGGGTCGGTGGCGAGCCGCCAGTCGAGCTGCCCGCGGCCGACGTCG
>JAKAFI010000059.1 GCA_021818005.1 Acidobacteriota bacterium
GGGTAGCCGGCCGCGAGCGCGCCGGCGACGCCGCCCGCGTGACAGAGGAACGCGGCCGCGCGCCCGAGCACGGCGCGCGCCGCGGCGCGCGCCGCCGCGCCCGCGCCGTGGTCGGCGGGGTTGTGCACGACCGCGATCAGCGGCGCGATCTGTTGGCCCGCAAGGAAGCGCTCCACAGGCGCCCACGCCGCGGTCCAGTACGGGACGGCGACCGCGCCCGGCCGCAGCTCGCGCGCGCGGCGGGCGAGCCGGCCCCAGCTCCACGGCTCCATGACCCCGAAGACCGCCTCCGCCGCGGGCAGGCGCGGGCACGCGCCGGGGTCCGCGTCGTGCGCGCCGGGGTAAAGCCACCTCGGGTACTGGCGCGCCGGGACGAGGAAACCGGCGAGGCGGCCGCGCGCCGCGAGCGCGCCGGCGAGCGCCGTGGTGGTGCGGGCGATGCCGCCGCGCAACGGCCACGACGGACCGACGAGGAGCAACGAGGGCACGGCGCGAGAGTAACACCGCGCGGCGGCGCGGCCGGTGGCGCGGCCGGTTGACAGCGCCGCCACCGCAGTCCAACCTAGAGGCGATCCGCGTCGCTGTCGGAGGTGACCTTGGCATCGCCACTGAAGACGACCCCGCTGTTCGAGACGATCGTGAAGTACTTCGAGCAGGACGGGTGGGAGTTCAACCGCCTGCCCGGCCACCAGGCCGTGGAGATGGGCGCGGCGGGCGAGCACGGCAACTACCGCCTCATCGCGGTCGTGGAGAGCGACCACCCGATCGTCCGCTTCCTCACGTTCGTCGAGGGGAAGGTCCCCGAGGGACGCCGGCGCGAGGTGATGGAGTACCTCACCCGCGCCAACTACGGCCTCCTGCTCGGCAGCTTCGAGTTCGACGTCAACGACGGCGAGGTGCGCTTCAAGTGCTCCGCCGACCTCGAGGACGCGGAGCTGACGCACGCGCAGTTCTCCAACCTGCTGCTCATCGGCCTCACCGTGATGGACCGCTACTTCCCCGGCCTGCAGCGGGTGATCCAGGGGACCGCGGACGTGGCCGCCGCGATCGCCGAGGTCGAGAGCTGAGCGCGGCTCAGACGGTGACGCCGGACGCCGAGCGGCGCTCCGGCCCGAACCCCACGGTCTCCTGCACCAGGTAGAGCGGGCGGCCGCGCACGTCGTCGAAGACGCGCCCGACGTACTCGCCGAGCAGGCCGAGGGCGATCAGCTGCGCGCCGCCGAGCACGCCGAGACCCGCGATCGCCACCCACATCCACGGCAACCCCGAGCCGGCGACCTTGGCCGCCACCGTGCCGACGAGCGCCAGCCCGGCGAGCCCTGCGACGGCGAGGCCGACCCAGCTCGCGAGCTGCAACGGCAGGTACGAGAACGAGGTGATCCCGTCGCTCGCGAGGCGCAGCATCTTCTTCAGCGGGTACTTCGTCTCGCCGGCGTGGCGCGCCGCGCGGACGTACGGCACGCCGATCTGGCGGAAGCCGAGCCACGAGACCATGCCGCGGGTGAAGCGGTGGTGCTCCGAGAAGCGGCGGAACGCCGCGACCGCCTGGCGGCTCATCAGGCGGAAGTCGCCGGTGTCGATCGGGATGTCGACGTTGGTGATCGCGCGCAGGGTGCGGTAGAACGCCGCCGCGGTGAGGAGCTTGAACGCGGTCTCGCCGTGGCGCTTGGCGCGCACCGCGTAGACGACGTCGTACCCTTCGCGCCAGCGCGCGACCAGCTCCGGGATCAGCTCGGGCGGGTCCTGCAGATCGGCGTCCATGATCACGACCGCGTCGCCGTCGACGTGGTCGAGGCCGGCGGTGAACGCCATCTGGTGGCCGAAGTTGCGCGAGAACGACAGCCCCTTGACGCGTGCGTCGCGCGCCGCGAGCCCCCGGATCAGCTCCCAGGTGCGGTCGTGGGAACCGTCGTCCACCATCACGATTTCGTAGCTCGCAACGGTCTTCGCCAGCATCTCCGAGAGCCTGCGGTACAGCTCGGGCACGCTCTCCTGCTCGTCATAGATCGGGACCACGATCGACAGTTCCACGCTCACGGTTCGCCTCTCCAGCGCCGGCGCGCTACTTGCCCTTGGCCTCGAAGACATCGATGTCCGTGGCGCCGATCGGCGACCACGTCCGCCGCGTGAAGAACCAGCGGATCAGCTTGGCCGGGGTCAGGCCGGCGTAATCCTCGACCCACCACGCGCGCAGCGGGATGCGGCGCACGGTATAGCCGGGGCCGAGCAGCGCCTGCGTCGCGGCCTCCTTGTCGGGGTCGCAAACGACGATCGGCGGGTGCATCCCGGCCTGGGGCGCCCCCCACCACACCGGGACCTTCTTCCACTGCCACGACAGCGGCCAGCTCCCCTCGCCGTCCACGGCCGCCACCATGCCTTCCTTTTGCGAGCGCGCGAGCGCCAGCCCCTCGTTGGCGAGCGCCTGCTCCTCGGGCGTGGTCTGCACGTAGACGATCAGCTCGCCGTGCGGGTTCGCGGTGGAGAGCGCCGGGTACAGGAAGCTGGACGCCAGCGCGCTCCACGCGGTCCCCGCGATCGCGGCCGCGGCCAGCGCCCGCGACCACCACCGCCCGCTCGGCGAGAACGTGCGGGCGAGCTGCGCGCCGGCGAGCGGCACGAACGGCAGCACCTGGTGCACGATCAACCACGGGGTCTTCTCGCCGAGGTAGGCGTACAGCCCGATCGCGCCGAGCCCCCACGCCAGGCAGAACAGCTCCAGCCGCTTCATCCGCCGCCGCCGGCGCACCGCCCAGACGAGCGCCGCGCCGATGATGAGGAACTCGTACAGCGCCAGCCGCGGCAGGTAGTACCACCACGGGCCGCCGACCCTCTGGATCTCGTGCTGTTTGTACCAGTAGGTGATCGCCTTGACCGGGAACGCCCAGTCCTCGGGGTGGGTGAAGAAAACGGTGAACAGCGTGATCGTGATCGCGACGAACCACAGGATCGCGGTGCCGATCGCGATGCGGTAGCGGTCGATCCAGGCGAAGCCGCGACGGATGCTCGCCCACACGCCGTCGCGCAGCGCCACCGCGTAGGCGGCGAGGCCCATCAGCGGGAGGGTGACGTAAAACGTCTCCTTCATCACGGCGTGGCCGGCGGCCGCGGCCCCGATCCACGGGATCGGCCGCCATCCCTTGCGGCGCACGCGCGCGAACAACGCCACCGCCAGCGCGGTGAACAGCGCCACCGGGACGTCCTCGCGGGCGAAGCGCGAGTAGTAGAGGAAGATCGGGGAGATCGCCAGGAGGAAGCCGCTCCACCACGCCGGCCCGGCGCCGAGGCGCCGCCGCACCAGCAGCGGCACGGCGACCAGCGCGGTGCCGGCGAGCGCCGGGTAGAGACGGCCGACGGCCGTGCTGGCGCCGAGGAGCGCGAACAGCGGCGCCAGGACGTAGTAGATCAGCGGCCCGTGATAGGTCGGGTCGTAGTGGTAGGTGCCCTGGGTCAGCAGCGTGTAGGCGAAGTCGCAGTGGATCGCCTCGTCGTGGTGCGGCGGCTTGGCGCCGAGCGCCACCAGGCGCAACGCCAGCGCGGCGGCGATCAGCGCGGCCCACGCGAGGCGCTCGCGGCGGCTCACCGGGACGCCCTCATCGCTTCACCTCGACGATCGTGCAGACGCCGTCCTTGAACGCGGCCGGCCCCGAGCGCAGCACCGCCGCGACCCCGGCCGCAGGGTACTGCCGCGTCTCGACGCTGCCGACCACGATGTAGCGCGCCCCCAGCTCGCGGGCGATGCGCTGCACCTCGGCCGGGTCGCCGCAGCGGTACAGGCGCTCGACCGCGGCCTTGCGCTTCGCGGCGATGTCCCCGAGGGCGGCGCCGCGCCACACCCCCTCGTGGTTCTCCCAGCCGAGCACCGCCGGGACGCCGGAGGCGGACGACATTCGCGCCGCGTCGCTGTAGGCGTTGCCGATCCCCTCGATCAGCACCGTCCCGCGCGGCTGCTGCCGCAGCCAGGCCGCCGCGGCCGCCTCGCCCGGCGCCATCCAGCCGAGGCCGCCCCACCCCGGCGGCCAGACGCCGGCCGCGCGGCCGCCGAGCACCGCGAGCTGCGGCATGCCCGCGAGCAGCGCCAGCGCGGCGCCGCCGATCGCGAGCCCCGGGCGCCGGCGGCGCAGCCAGCCGAGGGCGACCGGCACGACCACCGCCAGCAAGGTGAATGCCAACGTCGTGGCCTTGAACACCGTGTTCATGCGGTAGAACTCGGCGCCGTAGGGGTCCTTGAAGTAGAGGACCTCCATGAACGCCAGCACCCCGAGCGGCACCAGCGCGAGCGCGAACACCGGCCGGGCGCGGCGACGGCCGCCGGGCAGCGCCACGACGAGCGCCGCCCCGATCCCCGCCGCGGCGGCGAGCAACGGCCGCCTCGTCAGTGCGGCCACGACCGCCATCCCCGCCAGCCAGATCGCCCGGCTGAACTGCCGGCGCACGGCCTCGAACCCGCCCTCGCGCCACGACAGCTCCCAGCCCACCAGCGCCAGCGGTATCAGGACGCCGCCGAGCAGGAGCAGCATCTCGGCCGTGGTCGTCGGGGTGGTGACCAGGCCGAACCCCTGCGTCGGCGGGTGGAAGTTGAGCCAGAACGGCGCGAACAGCGCCCACCCCAGCGCCCCAACCGCGACGACGCGCAGCCACAGCCCCAGCCCCGCGCCGCGCGGCCGCACGAGGCCGGCCTCGTCCGCCACGCTGACGAGCAGGATCGCGGCGCCGAGCGGGATCGCGCACCAGGGGTTGGCCGCGGCCGCCGCCCCGTACAGCACCGCGGTCAGCAGCAGCACCGGCGCCCGCGGCGGGCGCGCCGAGGCGAGCGCCAGGCCGAGGAAGAGCGCGGCCAGCATGAGCGGGATGCACAGCAGGTGCGGGTGCAGGTCGCCGAGCTGGAAGGTGAAGAGCGGGAACTCGGTGATCGTGCCCTTGATCTGGCGCGAGGAGGACCACAGGTCGAGCGCCGAGAGCTTGGTGCCGGCGAAGAGCTGGCGCCAGCCGTCGAACGTGCCGGTGAAGACCACGAGGAAGCCGGCCATGACGCCGGTCCGGCGGCTGCCGCCGAGCGCGCGGGCGAGCGCCCACGCCGCCTGCGCGCTCACCATCGCGAGCGTCGGCACGAGCAGGTTGAAGACGACGTCGGGGGCGAAGCCGATCAGCTTGGCCGGGAGCAGCCACGGGGCGAATCCCCAGTAGTAGTACGGCAGCGCGTGCCCGGCGAGCCATGGGTCGGCGGGCGGGATCGTGCCCGGGCGCAGCAGCGTCGCGAGGATCGCCAGGTCCATCGGCTTCTCGGTGGCCGTGACCGCCATCCCCGGCAGCCGGAGGAACGTAAGCAGCACGAACGCGCCGAGGCCGACGAGCTCGGCCTCGAGCAGCATCACCGGCTTGACGCCGCGCCAGCCGCTGCGGCCCCACCACGCGACGAGCGCCACCACCGGGAGACCGACCCACCACCACGAGGCGAGACCGAGCCAGCCGGCAAGCCACGCCACATACGCCGCCAGCGTCCAGCCGGCCACGCGCGCGACCGCCCACCCCGCGCCGGCGCCGGTGCCGAGACGGCGGAGCGCGCCGGTCATCGCCGCGCCGCCCGCCGCCACCACGAGGTACCAGGCCAGCGCCTGCACGATCATCGGGCTCGATTGTACCCGGTTTCCCGGCCGCGCAGGCAGGCGGCGCCGATCCGGGGTACACTCGAAACGTCGCGAACCGGAGGCTCGATACGATGGTCACGCTCGCCCTGCCTTTCCTCGCTGCGGCCACCCTGTTGCCCCAGGCGCGCTCGTTCTGGGTCATCCAGCCCGGCCAGGCGACCCAGCCCGCTCAGGTCGAGGTCAAGGCGCGGCTGGTCAAGGAAGGTCGAACGATCGCCGTCTACCAGGAGGACGGGTACAGCTTCTCCGCGGCCGGCCCCGCCGACGAGGCGGCCCAGATCGCGAACACGGTCGCGACGTTCGACGGGACGATTTACCCGCGCGAGGACACGCTGTTCGGGCCGTGCCCGGACGTCGACGGCAACGGCAGGGTCATCGTGCTGGTGACTCACGCGGCGCCGACCTCCGGCGCGTTCGTCCCGTTCGACGAGATGCCCGAGAGCGAGGCGCTGCGCTACGGCTTCCACTCGAACGAGGGCGAGGTGCTGTTCGTACCGTTCAGCGAGCAGGGAAACCGCGCCGGCCTCAACGTTCAGGCCGTGGCCGCGGCGTTCCACCTCCTCCTCCACCACGCCCGCGACCCCGAGGAGACTTCGTGGAGCCGCATGTTCGCGAGTTACGCGCCGTACCTGTGCGGCCTCGCCACACCGCGCCTGCTCTGGGGAGACACCGACCCCGAGGGCGAGGCGCATGCCGCCAGCGACGCCTGGAGCGCGCACGGGTGGTCGTTGCTCTTCCTCGAGTACCTGCGCGAGAAGCTCGGCGACGAGGGCCTGCGCGGCCTCGTAGGCTCGCCCGGCAAGGGGATGGCCGGCATCGACCGACTGCTCGTCCAGCGCGGCGAGCACGGCACATCGGCCGACCTCCTCGCCGACTTCGCGATGGCGTGCTGGCTCGACGAGCCGGCGCTCGCGGGCGGCCGGTTCTCGTTCAGCCGCGCGGTGCCGCCGCGGCCCCTCCCCTCCGCCAGGGCCGTCGCGTCCCGGCCCACCTCGGGGGTGATCGAGGTCGGCGTCGGCGGGATGGCGTTCATCATCGTGGACGGGGACGGCCAGCGGTCGTTCCCGCTCACGCTGCAGGGCGACCCCTCGGTGAGCTGGGCGGCGCGCGCGGTCCGCTTGCGCGCGCTCGGCCCGGACGACGAGCTGTCGATCTCGTTTCCGCCCTCCGGCGTCACCAAGGTGGAGCTCCCAGCGCTCGCGTCCGGCGAGAGCGTCGTCGTGGCGGTGGTTGCGGTGCCGGGGGCCTCGGCGCTCTTCGACCGCCGCGACCTTTTGCTGCGCTGGGGGATCGGCTGGGTCCCGCACGCACCCGCCGACCAGGCGGACGAGACGCTGACCAAGCTGCTGAAGAAGGCGCTGCCCGACGGCGGCGCGGCCGCCCGCGCGCGTTTGATGTCGACCGTCGACCGCCTCTCCGGCGCGCCGGCCGCCGGGGTGCCGGGGCCGCTGATCACGACGCGCTACGCCTGGGCGCCGGCGGCCGCCGACGTCGTCGAGGTGTTGCGCCAGGAGGCAGGGCGGCGCGGCCTCCCGGTGCGCGTCTCGACGTTCGCCCGCCGCGCCTCCAACGGCGCCGAGCAGCAATGGTCGAACGTGCTGGTGGAGCTGCCCGGCAGCGACCCGCGGCGCTGGCCGGTGGTGCTCGCCGCGCACTGGGACGGTGCGCGCGAGCACCTCGACGACTCTTACCAGCGCGCCCTCAACATCGACGACGACGCCTCGGGCATGGCGGTCGCGATGGAGGCCGCGTCGGCGATGAGCCGGATGGGCCACCGCGCCCCGATCGTGGTCGCCTTCCTCGCCGGCGGCTACCAGGAGGCGGCCGGAGCGCAGGCGCTCCTCGACGAGATGGGTGGCCGGGTGACCGCGTGGATCGAGCTCGACCGCGTCGGGGTCCCGGTTCACTGGCCGCGGACGTTGACGGTCACGCTCGAAGGCGGCCGCTCGCTGCCGAAGTTTCCGTGGAGCCTGACGCAGGAGTTCCGCCGGGCCAAGCTCGTGCCGGTCGAGCAGAGCGAGATCACCGATCCGCACAGCGGCGCCGCCCTGGCCGCCGCGCGCCAGATCCCCGCGGTGGTGGTCTGCACCCACCCCGACGCCGGCGCCGACGGGCTCGACACTCCGCCCGCGGTGGAGCGCGGGCGGCTGTCGCCAGGCCTGATGGTGCTGATCACCAAGGTGCTCGCGGGCGCCGTCGTGAACCTCGCCGGCGCGTCATCGTGAGGGGCCGCGCGGCGACCGCCCGCCCCGGGAAGGACCCGTCATGAACATCCTCACCGTGCCGATCGAGAGGCCCGAGGGCGTCAACCTCATCCTCGGGCAGGCCCACTTCATCAAGACCGTGGAGGACCTTCACGAGGCGATCGTGACCACGTCGGCGCAGATCCGCTTCGGGATCGCCTTCTGCGAATCGTCCGGCCCCGCCCTGGTGCGCCGCTCCGGCAACGACCCCGAGCTCGTCGAGCTGGCGACGCGGAACGCGCTCGCGATCGGCGCCGGGCACTCGTTCCTCGTCCTCCTCGCGGACGGCTTCCCGATCAACGTGCTCAACCCGATCAAGGCGGTCCCCGAGGTCTGCCGGATCTTCTGCGCCACCGCCAACCCCGTCGAGGTCGTCGTCGCCGAGAGCGGCGGCGGCCGGGCGATCCTCGGCGTCGTGGACGGGTGCTCGCCGAAGGGTGTGGAGAGCCAGCACGACGTCTCCGACAGGCTCGCCTTCCTGCGCCGGATCGGGTACAAGCTCGGGTAGCCTGCGTTGTCCGGCCTGACCGTCCCGCTCTCGTTGCCGGCGCTGGTCGCGCTCGGCTTCCTCGTGTCGTTGGCGACGGTCGCGGTCCCGGGGCCGATCACGCTGGTCGCCAGCCGCCTCGCGCTCTCCCGCCACCTCTCCTCCGCAGTCTGGTTCCTGATCGGCGTCACCACGCTCGACGTCGCGCTGTTCACCGCGCTCGCCGCCGGGGCGGCGCCAGTGCTGCGCGAGATCGGCGCGCTGCCGGTGGTCGAGCTGTTCGGCGGGCTCGCGCTGCTGTGGGGCGGCGCCGCCTCGCTGCGCGCGGCCCCGGCCGGACGGGCACGGACGCCGGAGAACGTCGAGGAGCGCAAGGCGCTCGGCAGCTTCCTCCTCGGTCTCGTGGTCGCCGCCGCCAACCCGCACTACTGGATCTGGTGGGTCACGGCCGGGCTCGCGTTCGTCGAGGCGGCGCGCGCCCACGGCGCCCCCGGCCTGGCGTGGATGCTCGGTGCGCTCGTCGGCGGGGTGGTCGCGTGGTACGTCCCGCTGCTGTGGGCGTTCCGGCACGGGTCGAAGCTGCTGACGCCGCGCATCGAGCGGCTCGTGATCCACGCCATGGGGATCGTCCTGCTCCTGCTCGGGGCGGGGCTCGCCGCCCTCGGCGCCTGGCGCCTCTACCTCGCGGCGTTCTGAGGGCGGCCGGCCACACGTCCCAAGGTTCTCTGAAGGAAGATGTTGCGTCTGGCTTCCCTGGCGCCGCCCCCGTGGCGGCGCCGGTTTTCGGGGTGTCCTCGATATGAGTCTATACCGCTAATGTCTGATCTCGTTGGATACGGCAGGACTTGACATCTATGCGCTAAGGTATTAGATTGGCATCGGAGCCCGTGAAAGGGCCCTGGACAAGGAGGAAACCGCCATGAGCACCATCGTTCGTTGGGATCCGTTCCGTGAGATGGCCACCCTGCAGGACCGCATGAACCGGGCGTTCAACGACATCTGGAGTCAGGGACGCCGTGCCGACGAGGATTACATCTCCGGCAGTTGGATGCCGCCGGTCGACGTGCGCGAGACCAAGGACGCGCTCGAGATCGCGGCCGAGCTCCCCGGCCTCGACCCGAAGGATGTCGAGGTTTCGGTCGAGAACGGCGTTCTCACCCTCAAGGGAAACCGGACGTTCGAGAAGGCCGTCGAGGGCGAGACCTACCACCGCGTCGAGCGGGCGTACGGCTCGTTCGAGCGCTCGTTCAGCCTGCCGACCAACGTCGACCCCGAGAAGGTCCACGCGGTGTACCAGCACGGCGTTCTCCATCTGACGCTGCCGAAGCGCGAGGAGGCCAAGCCGAGGACGATCGCGATCAAGGTGCAGGACAAGTAAGCGAGCCGCCGGCCCCGAGGCACGGGGTCGATTACGCACGATCACGCGACGCGCCGGGGCGACCCGGCGCGTCGTGCTCACTCCGGCGCGGTCGTGACCAGGCCCTTCAGCGCTCGCGCGATGACCATGCGCTGTACCTCGCTCGTCCCCTCGTAGATCGTCGTCACGCGCGCCTCGCGGTACAGGCGTTCGACCGCGTACTCGCGCGAGAAGCCGTAGCCGCCGTGCACCTGCACCGCCAGAGCGGCGATGCGGTTGGCGGTTTCGCTCGCCAGCAGTTTCGCCTGCGCGCTGGTCCGGCTGACGCGGCCAGGCCGTTGCGAGAGCCACGCCGCCCGGTAGGTCAGCCACCTCGCGGCCTCGAGCTCCGCGTCCATGTCGGCGAGGCGGAAGCCGACCGCCTCGTGCTCGATGATCGGGCGGCCGAACTGCTCGCGCTGCTTGGCGTAGGCCAGCGCCTCGTCGAGCGCCGCCTGAGCGATCCCGAGCGCCTGCGCCGCGATCCCCAGCCGTGAGTGGTCGAGGGTGGCGAGCGCGATCTTCATCCCCGCCCCTTCCTCCCCGAGCAGGTTGGCCACCGGCACCTCGGCGTCCTCGAGCATCACCGCGGCCGTCACCGAGGAGCGCAGCCCCATCTTCTTCTCGCGCGGCTGCACGACGACGCCCGGCTGGCGCGCGTCGAGCACGAACGCCGAGATCCCCTTGGCGCCCTGGCTCCGGTCGCGGGTCGCCAGCACCACGAACGTCGCGCCGACCCCCGCGTTGGTGATCCACGCCTTGGCGCCGTTGAGGAGGAAGCGGTCGCCCTCGCGCCGGTACGTCGTGCGCAGCGACGCGAGGTCGGAGCCGGCGCCGGGCTCGGTCAGCATGATGCCGCCCAGGACCTCGCCACTCGCCAGCTCCGGCAGCACCCGCCGCTTGAGCTCCTCGCTGCCGAAGTGGACGATCGGCCACTGGCACACGGAGTTCGTCACCGACACCGCGACCGCGACGCTGGCGTCCCCCCGCGCGATCTCCTCGATCGCGAACAGGTAGGCGAGGATCTCCATGCCGGCCCCGCCGTACGCCTCCGGGGTCGTCATCCCGAGCAGGCCGAGCGCCGCGAGCTCGCGGAAGATCTCGACCGGGAATTCGCCGCTCTCGTCCCTCGACCCCGCCCCGGGCCGCAGCTTCTCCGCGGCGAACGACCGCACCATGTCACGCACCATCTTCTGTTGTTCTGAGAAGTCGAAGTCCACGGCGCCTCCACGGTTGGCATTCTAGCCGCCCCGCGGGGAACGCCCTTCCAACCGCCCGACCGGTCGTGTACCTTCGCCGCGTGGCCCGCATCCGCCTGCTCCCCGACGCGCTCATCAACCTGATCGCCGCCGGCGAGGTCGTCGAACGCCCCGCCTCGGTGGTCAAGGAGCTGGTGGAGAACGCGCTCGACGCCGGCGCCCGCTCCGTCGCAGTCCGCCTCGAGGCGGGCGGGCGGCAGCTCGTCGCCGTCGAGGACGACGGCTGCGGCATGGACGCGGACGACGCGCTGCTCGCCCTCGAGCGCCACGCGACCTCGAAGATCGCCTCGGCGAGCGACCTCGCGGCGATCGCCACGCTCGGCTTCCGCGGCGAGGCGCTCCCCTCGATCGCCGCCGCCTCCCGCCTCGAGCTCGAGACCGCGACCGCGGACGGGCTCGGCACCCGGGTCGAGGTCGAGTTCGGACGCGTCCTCGGCCAGCGCCCGTGCGCCCGCGCGCGCGGCACCACGGTGGCCGTGCGCGAGCTGTTCGGCCGCCTCCCCGCGCGGCTGAAGTTCCTGCGCTCCGAGGCGACCGAGCTGCGCCACGCCGTCGCTACCGTCACCGGCCTCGCCTTCACCACGCCCGCGGTCGGCTTCACCCTCGCGCACGGCGCCCGCACCTTGCTCCGCCTGCCGCCGGTGCGCGAGGCGGCGCAGCGCCTCCCCGACCTCGCCGGCGGCCGGCGCGCGCGCGAGGCCCGCCCGTTGCGCCACGCCGCCGGCGCCGTTCGCGTCAGCGGCTACCTGCTCCCTCCCGCCGGCGCGCGCGAGCTCGTCCTCGCCGTGAACGGGCGGCTGGTGCGCGACCGCGCGCTCGCCGGCGCGGTCAACCGCGCGCTGCGCGGGCCGTCCGGCATGGTCGAGGCCGACGCGTACATCGCGATCGAGCTGCCGCCCGACGCGGTGGACGTCAACGTCCACCCCGCCAAGACCGAGGTGCGGTTCGCCGACCCCGGCCGCGTCATCGCCGCCGTGACCCAGGCGCTGGCGGCTGCGCGCCCGGCGCTGCACGGGCCGGCCGAAGTGCGCCGCGTTGTCTCGGTGGACGCCGCGCCGCACCTCGACCGCCCCCTCCCCCTCGGCTTTCCCGCCCACCGTCCGGCCGCCTATCCGACGCCGGCCCCGTTCGCGGACCGCGTCAGCGAGGCGGAGGCGGCGCCCGTCACCGCGACCCGGTGGGGCCGCTACATCGGGCAGTACCGGGAGACCTACCTCGTCCTCGAGGACCCCGACGGGCTGGTCCTCATCGACCAGCACGTCGCGCACGAGCGCGTCCTCTTCGAGCGCCTGCTCGACCGCCGGTCGCGTCCGGCCGTGCAGGGGCTGCTCCTCCCCGAGATCGTCGAGCTCACCCCCGCGCTCGCGGCGCTCGCCGCGGAGGCGGCCCCGGAGCTGGCCGCCCTCGGGCTCGAGATCGAGGCCGCGTCGGGGGCCGCCGTCCGCGTCCTCGGCGTGCCCGCGCCGCTGCCCGCCTCCGGCGCCGCCGCTCTCGTGCAGCACCTGCTCGCCGACCTCGCCGACTCGGTCACCCCCGGCGACGGCGTGCGCGAGCGCGCCGCGGCCTCGCTGGCGTGCCACGCCGCGATCAAGAAGAACCGGCCGCTCGGTCGCGCCGAGGCCGAGCACCTGCTCGCCGACCTCGCCGCGGTCAACGACCCCCACCGCTGCCCGCACGGCCGCCCGATCGTCCTCCGCCTCCCGCACGAGGAGATCGAGCGCCGCATCGGGCGGCGCTGAGGCCGGACGCTCAGTCGCGGTAGACGGTCGGGTCCGGGATCCCGGCCTCGACGAAGCCGGCCCTGCGCAGCCGGCACGCGTCGCAGCGGCCGCAGTGCACGGACGCCGCCGGCGGGTCGTAGCACGACAGCGTGAGCCCGTAATCGACGCCGAGGCTCTGGCCCAACCGAACGATGCCGGCCTTGGAGAGGTGCAGCAGCGGCGCGTGGACCGCGAAGCGCGCCCCCTCCACGCCGGCCCGCGTGCCGAGGCCGGCGACGCGCGCGAACGCGCGCAGGAACTCGGGCCGGCAGTCGGGGTAGCCGGAGTAGTCCTGGACGTTTGCCCCGATCACCAGGTCGTGCGCGCCGAGCACCTCGGCGAGGCCGGTCAGCAGCGCCAGGAACACGGTGTTGCGCGCCGGCACGTAGGTGACCGGCACGTCGCCGCCGATCTCGGCGCGGTCCTTCGGCACCTCGATCGCGGCGGTGAGCGCCGACCCGCCGATCGCGCGCAGGTCGACGGCCACCGTGCGGTGGTCGGCGATGCCGAGGCTCGCGGCGACGCGGCGAGCCGCGTCGAGCTCGTGCCGGTGGCGCTGGCCGTAGTCCACCGAGAGCGCCGCCACCGCGAACCCGGCCGC
>JAKAFI010000060.1 GCA_021818005.1 Acidobacteriota bacterium
AGCACAAGAACGCCTCCGACGGCAAGGGCGACCGTTTCCACCTCGAGTACCCGTTCTTCGCCCTGGCGACGCCGCGCGCCGGGGCGGTGGATTGGCAGAGCGTGACGCTGACGGAGTACCTGTACGCGAACGGCGACAAGACGGTCTCCGGCTCCGCCGATCTGCGGGAGTTCGCTCTCTGGGGCGGCATCCGGCTCCCCGGCGGCGCCCGCACGACCGACCGGCTCACGCTCGGGGTGTTCCTCGACCGGGCCAGGTTCGCCGGCTGGCGCTGGTCGGACGGGCGGCCGTTCGCGACCCCGGAGGGCCACGACATGCGCGGCGTCCTGGTCGGCTGGGACCACCAGGTGGACCGCTGGGAGGTGGTCCACGGCTTCCGCGCCTGGGAGCGCCAGGAGGACGTCCCGCTCGGGCCGAACTGGACGGTGACCGCCGGCGTCTCGCTGCCGGCGTTCGGGGGCGACCGGGCGGCGGTCAACCTCGACGGCCGGCTGGCACTGGGCTCGCTGCGGGGGCGGCAGTACTCGTGGCTCAACCTCGCGGTCTCGGGGAGGGCGGAGGGCCGGGGAGCCGACAACGCCGTGACCCACCTCGACCTCGGCACGGCGCTGACGGGGCCGGTCGGCTGGCGCGTCCGGGTCGCGGCCGACCTCGGCCACCGCCTGGACGGCGACCGCCAGCTGGCGCTCGGAGCCGACACCGGCCTGCGCGGCTGGGACCCCGACACCTTCGACGGCACCTCGCGGGCGGTCGCCAACCTCGAGTGGCGCCACGTCCTCACCGGTGAGGTCCTGCACCTCGGCATCATCGGCGGCGTCGTCTTCGTCGACGCCGGCCGGACCTGGGGCGCTCGCGTCGGCCCGCCGACCGGTGGCGTGCGCAAGGACGCCGGGGTGGGCCTGCTCATCGAGTCGACGCGGGCGGCGCTGCTGCGGGTGATCCGGATCGAGATCGCGATGCCGGACCGCGGCGGCAAGCCGCTCTACCTCGTGTCCGGGGATTCGCTCTTCTGAGGCGCGCGGAGCTCAGGCGCGCGACACGTACTCGCCGGTGCGGGTGTCGACGATGACCTTGGTGCCGGTGTCGACGAACTGCGGCACGTTGACCGTGACCCCGGTCTCGAGCTTGGCGGGCTTCGAGCCGCCGGCCGCGGTGGCGCCCTTGAGCGGCGGGTCGGTCTCGACGACCTCGAGGATCACCGTGTTCGGCAGCTCGAGGCCGACCGGCTGGCCCTCGTAGAAGTCCACGGTGATGACCGTCTCCGGCAGCATGAACCCGATCGCGTCGCCGAGGACCTCGTCGGTGAGCGACGTCTGCTCGTACGTCTCGGTGTTCATGAAGTGGTGACCCGACGGGTCGGAATACAGGTACTGCATCTCGTGCGTGTCAAGGCTGGCCTTCTCCACCCGGTCCTCGGACCGGAACCTGTGCTCGATCTGGTTCCCCGTCTTGATGTTGCGCAGCTTGCACTGGACCATGCCGCGCCAGTTCCCCGGGGTCACGTGGACCACCTGCAGCACCCGGTGGAGCTGGCCGTTGTGGACCACGATGTTGCCGGCACGCAGTTCGGTCGCAACCAACAGCATGGCGAAGCCTCCGTCCCCGGCGCGCGCCAGGGCTCGAAAGTATAGCACCGGCAAGCGCCGGGTGCGGTCCGACGGGCGCCGGCTCGGCCGCGCGGCCCCCTTGACTGCGGGTCCCGCGGCGGAGAGAGTGGCGGCGATGGAGAAACGCTCGCAGTTCGACCAGTTCGAGGCGTCGGAGCTGTTCTGCCCGCGCTGCCGCGCGGCGCGGCCGGTGCGCCGCCACCTCCTCCTCGTGTTGCCGAGCGGCAACAAGTACGAGTACCGCTGCTCGGTTTGCGGCACCACCGTCGGCGGCAAGGACGACAACGACGCCAGCGAGTTCGCCGAGATCCTGCGCCGCACCTGAGTTGCGCCGGTTGGACGGCCGCCCACTCCCTGGTACGCTCGGCACGCCGCCGTTGGCGGCCACGGTGGAGGACGCGGCGCGATGACCTCGGAACGATCGGACGACGACCCGACCATGCCGCCTGAGTTCCTCGGCGCGCTGCTCGACAACCTCGACGACGGCGTCTACTTCGTCGATCCCGAGCGGCGGATCACCTACTGGAACAAGGCCGCGGAGCGGATCTCCGGCTACGCCGCCGGGGAGGTCGTCGGCTCGTTCTGCTTCCACGAGATCCTCAGGCACGTCGACGCCGGCGGGACGCGCCTGTGCCACGAGGGTTGCCCGCTGGCCGCCACGCTGGCCGACGGCGCACCGCGTGAGGCGGAGATCTTCCTCCACCACAGGGACGGGCACCGGGTCCCGGTCCGGGTGCGCGTGGCGCCGGTGCGCGACGCCTCCGGCCGCGTCACCGGCGCGGTCGAGACGTTCAACGACAACTCCGCCACGATCGCCGCGCTGCAGCGCATCGAGGAGCTGCAGGCCGCCGCGCACATCGACGGCCTGACCCGCGTCGCCAACCGCTCGTTCACCGAGATCGTGCTGCGCTCCAAGCTCGACGAGCTGCAGCGCTACGGCTGGCTCGTCGGCGTGCTGTTCATCGACATCGACCGCTTCAAGGCCGTCAACGACGGCCACGGCCACGATGCCGGCGACCGCGTGCTCGCGGCGGTCGCCCGCACGCTCGCCGGCAGCACGCGGCCGTTCGACCTCGTCGGCCGCTGGGGGGGCGAGGAGTTCCTAGTGATCGCGGTCAACGTGGATGAGGTCAAGCTGCGGTCGCTCGCCGAGCGCTTCCGGATCCTCGTCGCGAGCTCGGCGGTCCCAACCGGTACCGGTGCGGTGAGCGTCACAGTGTCGGTGGGCGCCGCGCTGGCGCGCTCCGGGGAGGGGGCCGAGGCGCTGGTCAGGCGCGCCGACGCCGCGATGTACGAGAGCAAGCGCGCCGGGCGCAACCGCTCGACGTTCGCACCCTGAGGCGGAGCGTTCCCTCGCAGACTACCCCGTGCACCCGCCTCCGAGTACAATAAAAGGTTCCCGGAGGCCGCTGCTTCGCGCCGGGAACACCCCCGCCGCAGGCGGGGTTTGAGAGCACGATGCGAGAGACGATCGCGATCCGCGGCGCACGCGAGCACAACCTCAAGAACCTCGACCTCGACATCCCACGCAACCGGCTGGTGGTGATCACCGGGGTGTCGGGGTCGGGGAAATCCACCCTCGCCTTCGACACGCTGTTCGCCGAGGGGCAGCGGCGCTACGTCGAGTCGCTCTCGGCGTACGCGCGCCAGTTCCTCGAGCAGATGGACAAGCCCGACGTGGACACGATCGACGGGCTCTCCCCGGCGATCTCGATCGAGCAGAAGACCACGTCCAAGAACCCGCGCTCCACGGTCGCCACGGTCACCGAGATCTACGACTACCTGCGCCTGCTGTACGCCTCGATCGGGCAGGCGTTCTGCCCCGACTGCGGCATCCCGATCCAGGGGCAGACGACGCAGCAGATGGTGGACCTCATCGCGGCGCTCCCCGGCGGGACGCGGTTCATGCTGCTCGCGCCGGTGGCGCAGAACCGCAAGGGGGAGCACCGCAAGCTGTTCGAGCAGATGGTGCGCGAGGGGTTCGTGCGCGCCCGCGTCGACGGGACGCTGGTGGACACGGCCGCCCCGCCCGAGCTCGACAAGAAGCGCAAGCACACGATCGAGGTCGTGATCGACCGGCTCGAGGCGCGGCCCGACCTCGGCAACCGGCTCGCCGACTCGATCGAGACCGCCCTCAAGGTGGGGGACGGGGTGCTGCGGGTGGCGCCGGCGTCGGGCGAGGAGTTCGTGCTCTCCTCGCGCCACTCCTGCCCGAAGTGCGGCTTCGCCCTCGCCGAGCTGTCGCCGCGGCTGTTCTCGTTCAACTCGCCGCAGGGGGCGTGCCCGGGCTGCACCGGCCTCGGCGTCGTGCAGGAGGTCGACCCCGACAAGCTGGTCGCCGACCCGGAGCGCTCGCTCGCGGCCGGCGCGATCGTCGGCGTACAGGAGAGCCGGCGCTCGTTCCGCTGGCGGCAGCTGCAGACGCTCGCCGAGGCGATGGGGTTCTCGCTGCGCAAGCCGTGGCGCTCGCTGCCCGAGAAGGCGCGCCGGGCGGTGCTGTACGGCACCGAGAACGAGCTCGACTTCGCCTTCGTGGGGGCGCGCTCGCGCTGGGAGTACCGCGGCCGGTTCGAGGGCCTCGTCCCCGGCCTCGAGCGCCGGCACCGGGAGACGAACTCGCCCGAGACGCGCTCGGAGATCGAGCGGTTCATGTCGATGCGCCCGTGCCCCGAGTGCGGCGGCAAGCGCCTGCGGCGCGAGGCGCTCGCGGTGCGGGTGGCCGACCGCACGATCCATGACGTCGTCCACCTGCCGGTCAAGGAGGCCGTGCGCTGGTTCAAGGGGCTCGCCCTCACTCCGCGCGAGCGGACGATCGCCGCCAAGATCCTCAAGGAGATCTCCGACCGGCTCGGCTTCATGGCGTCGGTCGGGCTCGACTACCTCACGCTGGCGCGCGCGGCGGGGACGCTCTCGGGCGGCGAGTCGCAGCGCATCCGCCTCGCCACCCAGATCGGCTCCAAGCTGATGGGGGTCCTCTACGTCCTCGACGAGCCCTCGATCGGCCTGCACCAGAGGGACAACCGCAAGCTGCTGGCGACGCTACAGGGGATGCGCGACATCGGCAACACCGTGCTCGTCGTCGAGCACGACGAGGAGACGATGCGCGAGGCCGACTGGATCGTCGACCTCGGCCCCGGCGCCGGGATCCACGGCGGCGAGGTCGTCGCCGCCGGGCCGCCGGCCGCGGTCATCGCGTCGCCGCGCTCGCTCACCGGCCGCTACCTCGCCGGCGAGCTGACGATCGCGGTGCCGGCCGCGCGCCGCCCCGGCAACGGCCGCCGGCTCGTCGTCCGCGGCGCCCGCGAGCACAACCTCAAGGGGATTGACGTGGCGTTCCCGCTCGGCACCTTCGTCTGCGTGACCGGCGTGTCCGGGTCGGGAAAGTCGACGCTCGTCAACGAGGTCCTCTACAAGGCGTGCGCCCGCTCGCTGTACCGGGCGATCGACCGGCCCGGCACCCACACCAAGCTCGAGGGCGTTGCCTACATCGACAAGGTGGTCGACATCGACCAGGCGCCGATCGGGCGCACGCCGCGCTCCAACCCGGCGACGTACACCAAGGTGTTCGACCCGATCCGCGAGCTGTTCGCGATGACCCCCGAGGCGCGCTCGCGCGGCTACAAGCCGGGGCGCTTCTCGTTCAACGTCCGCGGCGGCCGCTGCGAGGCGTGCGGCGGCGACGGGCAGATCAAGATCGAGATGCACTTCCTCCCCGACGTGTACGTGACCTGCGAGGTGTGCAAAGGCCGCCGCTACGGGCGCGAGACGCTCGAGGTGCGCTACAAAGGGCTCGACATCGCCGAGGTGCTCGACCTCACGGTGGAGCAGGCGCGGGAGCTGTTCGCGGCGCACCCGAAGATCGCCCGCGTCCTCGACACGATCGTCGACGTCGGCCTCGGTTACATCACGCTCGGGCAGTCGGCGACGACGCTGTCGGGGGGCGAGGCGCAGCGCATCAAGCTGTCGCGCGAGCTGGCGCGGCGGGCGACGGGGAGCACGCTGTACATCCTCGACGAGCCGACGACGGGGCTGCACTTCGACGACACCAAGAAGCTGCTCGCGGTGCTGCACACGCTCGTCGAGCGGGGGAACACCGTGGTGGTGATCGAGCACCACCTCGACGTGATCAAGACGGCGGACTGGGTCATCGACCTCGGCCCCGAGGGCGGTGACGGCGGCGGCGAGGTGGTGGCCGCCGGCACCCCCGAGCAGGTCGCGCAGGTCCCCGCGAGCTACACCGGCCAGTACCTCGCCCGCGTGCTCGGCCTGTCGCAGGCCAAGGCGAGCTGACCGGCAGTTCAGCCGATGATGTTGCCCGTGTGGAGTTGCCTGAGGAAGATCTCGACCGGAAGGACGCGGATATCGTCGACGAGCAGCTCTCGTTCGCCGCGGTAGACGATGTAGCCGGCCGCCTTCGAGTTGGCCCGTACCGCGTCAACCCCGCGCGTGAATTCGCGCCGGAACTCGCGGGCGTGCTTCACTTCGATGGCGACGACGTCGCGGCCGTGCCACCACACGAAGTCCACCTCGTTGCCGCTGGGCGTCGCCCAGTAGCCGAGCGAACCCTTGACCCCTGCGTAGTGCATCCGGCTCCTGATCTCGTGCACGACGAGGTGTTCCATGAGGACGTTGTTCCAGTCCGATGGCAGCGGCTGGTCGAACCCCCCGGCCGCCGCATGGAGGACCCCGGGGTCGAACCAGTAGAGCTTTGGCAGCGCGGTCTCCTTGACCTTGGCTCGTGGTCTCCAAGCGGGCAGCCAGGAGGCGACCAGCGTGTCGATCAAAACCTCGAAGTAGCCGCGCGCCGTCTCGCGCGAGACGCCGGCGTCACGCGCGATTGCGGACACGTTCGTCCGTTGCCCGGCGGCCAGCGCGGCGATTTCGAGGAAACGGGCGAACCCGCCGAGGTCGCGCACCAGCGCCTCGGCCTTGATCTCCTCGCTCAGATAGGTCGTCACGAAGGCGCGCAGATACTCCTCTCGCGCTCCCTCATCCGGCGCCGTGACGCTGAGCGGCATGGCGCCGAAGCGCAGCAACTGCCCGACCGGTACCGAGAAGCCCGCCTCCGCTGCCGTGAGCGGGAAGAGGTTGCGCACGACCGCGCGGCCGGCGAGGAGGTTCGCGGCGCCCCTGCGAAGCTTGCGGGCGGACGAGCCGGTGAGCGCAAAACGCTTGTACCCGTGCTCCTCCATCAGGAGGTGCACTTCGTCGAGCAACCGCGGCACCCGTTGCACCTCGTCGATCACGATCCACCGGCCCCGCGGCTGCGCCAGGACCTCGGCCGAAAGCCGCGAGGGGTCGCGCTCGTAGCGGAGCATGGCCTCCGCACCGAGGAGGTTGATGAGGAAGGCGTCGGCGAAGTGCCGGCGGACCCACGTGCTCTTTCCCGTCCCGCGAGGGCCGAACAGAAAGAACGAGGTCTTGGGCGGGAGCAGGTCACGTGGAAACATTGTCGGCGATTTTACCGTCAAAACGGTGTCGATGTCGATAGGTGATCGCCGCCGCCACGGAGGAGGTCGCCCGCGTCGCGGCGAGCTTCACCGGCCAATACGTCGCGCGCGTGCTCGGCATCCCGCTGGCCAAGGCGAGCTGAGAAGCAGGGGGCCGGGGTCCGAGCCCTCATCCGAAGTGTACGGCCATCGTCGAATCATGCGGCGGCAGGGGGAGGGTCGCGGTCCTCCCGGTGTCTTCGCGCGTGGCGGCGAACAGCGGTTCCGCTTGGGGATGCGCGCTACCGGGGCGATTCGTCGTGCGTCGAGAGGCCGCGGCGCACCGTGAGCGTGGCGTCGATGCCCGCCTCCTCGAGCCACTCGGCTGCCAGCCTCTCCCACTCTTGGTCGTGAAAGGCGTACCAGACCTCACGCTGCTCGGGGAAGGCCGCGAGCACGTCCTTGAAGGCGCGGAACGGATGCCGGGCGCCGAGGGCCGAGTCGAGCGCGGCGCGCGGCCCCCCCGGGGGGAGCGACTCGACGAACGCGGCCATGACCTCCCAGCCGACCGACGACGGAAGCGGTTCGACGGCGACGAACCGGGCTGGGTCGGCGTCGATGCGGGTGCGGTCGTCGTCGGACTCGTCGTTGTCCTCGAACACCGGGAACACCTCACCGGTGCGGCGGTCGAGGAAGAAGGTCATCTCGTACGAGTGGTTCTCGAGCGCCATGACCAGTTCCTCGGTGTCGATCGCGAGCTGGCTCACTGGCGAAAGTGTAGCGCGATCCACCGTGCCGAGTGCCGACGGCCTGGGACGGCCACCGCGCGGTCGGAGTGGGGCGCCGGCACCGCTGCGACGGCGACGGATCAGAGAGGGGCGACGTGCGCGGTTACGTCCATGCGGCGTGGTCGAGCATCTTCATGAGGTTTCGCAGGCGCTTGTGGGTGGAGCGGAGAGCGGCGAGATAGGCCGTGAACTCGGGCTCGCGGCCGAGGCGCACGAGGACGCCGTGGATCTTCCGCAGCAGCGCGACCGCCTGCCGGTAGGCTTCGGCGTTCTTGCCGGCGATCGTGGGCTCCAGCTGCCTCTTCCATACCGCCAACGCGTCCTCGGGGTGCTCTCTGGCGCGGCGGTCGGCGAGGTCGAGCCACAGCCAGGTCGAGCAACCGCCCGCGCACGCCTCGCGCCAGGCGGTCTCGGCGTCGCCCTCCTCCAGGAAGATCTCGACCAAGCTCGAGCTGTCGGGCTGCCGCCACTTGAACCGCCGCTCGGCAGCCGCCCGCTTCTCGGCGGCGATCCCCTCCCGCACCGTCTGGAGCGCTCGCTCGCGCCACTGCGGCCAGGCCTTGGCGAGTCGGGCGTGGCGGCGAAGGTGCTTGTAGGCATCGAGGTGCGGTTGCTCGGTGAACGCGATCCAGGCCAGCGTCACGGCGTCATCGTGGCGTCCGAGATCGTGGTACATCTTGGCCAGGAACTCCCGCAGCCGCGGATCGGTGCGCTCCGGGAACGCCGCGACGCCCTTCTCCGCCCATGCGAGCGCCCGCTCCCGATCGCCTTCTTCGAGATAGATCTCCGCGATCTGCAGGTAGGCGTAGGCCGAGGAAAGCTGGCGCGCCTTGACGGCGACCAGCGCCTCGACGTCGCCGGCCAGCCGCGCCAGCCCCTCCATGATCAGGGTCAGGCTGGCGCGCGTGGAGTCGTACTCACCGCCGCGATCCTCCGGCCCGCAGGACGGCACGCGCCGCCACTCGTCCTCGGCCAGTCGCCGGTACTCGGCCACGCCTCCCTCGCCGAGCACGTCGGCGTAAGTCTCGACGGCGCCGGAGAACACGCCCCACGGTGAGCTCAGCTCGTGTTCGAACAGCCGACGCGCGAGCGCTTCGCGATCGGGCCGCGCGGCGCGGCAGGCCGCGAGGTGGATCTCCTGCAGGCGATCGAGGATCGGCCCCATGTCGCCGTCGTCGTCGACCGAAACGACGGCGTCCTCCACCCTTGCAAGCGTGTACTCGACCAGATCGATCGCCTCGGACGCCTTTGCGCTGCCGGCCATCTCCGCCAGCGCGTCGACGACGCGGTCGATCCCCTGGGTGTAGTCCCACACTTCCTCGTATGGGACGAATCGATCCACGTTCACGGCGGCGTCGATGACCTGGCGCAAGGTCACGAGGTCGGTGCCGTGCCTGCCACCCTTGGCCGCTGCGAGCAGCAGCTGCCGCTCGAACGACTCGTCCCACCGTGCGTGCTCCATGACGAGATCGACAAGCGTCGCCTGATCCTGCTCGCGCAGCCACCGTCGAACGTCCTCGGGGCCGAGGGGCGCGGCCGTCGTCGCCGGATCGGTTGCCTCCTCGCGGGGCTCGCACCAGGCGAGCCCCAGGGCCGTCACATGCTTGCAGAAGACGCCGTCGCGCCCGAGCGGGCAGGTGCACGAGAAGCCGATCCCCCCTCCTTCAATCCAGAGTTTCGCCTTGTACCGGCGCTCCCCGCGCACCTCGGCGCTGATCGTTCCTGCGCGCTCGCTGATCTCTCCGACACGGCCCTCGTCGCGGTACTCCTCGCCGCGCTCGAACGAGCGTGCGCCGGCCGCCTGGCGCAGCGACGCGCGGGTGATCCCCTGCTGCAACGGCTCGCGCGGCTTGGACCGGCTCATCGGGCCGGAGGATACCAGCTCGCGGCGGGTTGCCCCGCCGGTCCGAGGTGCCTCCCGACGACGCCGATCTCGGCTTTCCAGGCCGCCTCACGCGGGTCCACACGTTGCCCGAAGACCTCGGCCGAGCCCCCGTCCGGGACCACGAGCCCCGCGATGCAGTTGATGGTGGTCGTCTTTCCGGAACCGTTCGGGCCGATGAACCCCAGCACCGTTCCCGCTTCGAGCGTCAGATCGAGCGGGCCGAGGGTGAAGTCACGGTAGCGCTTGACCACCTGGTGCAGCGAGAACGCCGATGTCGTGCTCATCTGGTGCTCCCCTTCGCGCGCAGGAGCCGCTCGAACACCGCGCGGATCTCCGCCCTGGCCAGCCCCTCGGCTTCGGCGGCCGCGACGAGGCGGCCGAGCGCCTCCTCGAGCCTCCGGACGGCCATTTCGCGCCTCGCCCCCCCGGGGATCTCGGCGACGAAGAACCCCTTGCCGAGCCGGGAGCGGAGCAGCCCTTCGCGCTCCAGGTCCTCGTAGGCGCGCTGCACGGTGATCACGCTCACCCGGTGCTCGCGCGCCAGGGCGCGAATCGACGGCAGCGGGTCGTCGCCGGCGATCCGCTCCGCCAGGATCTGCGCCCGGATCTGGCGCGAGATCTGCGCGTGCAGCGGCTCGGCCGACAGCTCGCTGAGGTGGAGGAGCAGCTCCATCACCGCTCCCCACGGCGGCGCAGCTCGACCGCGACCGCCGTCCAGTCGTCGTCCAGGACGGGCCCCACGGCGTCGTGGACCCGGTCGACGACGCCGTCGAGCCACGCTTCGATGCCGCCGCCGTCCGCCGCGCCGCGCCCCAGGGCGGCCGCCAGGGCGTCGTACCCGAACGAGCCGCCGGACGCCAGCGGCGCCTCCGGGATCCCGTCGGAGAAGAGGAAGAGGCGTTCCCCGTCCGCCAGCCGCGTGGTCACGGAGACGTACGGCACGTCGGGCCGGATGCCGAGGGGGAGCCGCGGGCCGCGGGCCTCGAGCGCGCGGACGGCCCCGCCGCGGCCGACAATGAACGGGTCGGGCATCCCCGCGTTGGCGAGCTCGACGATCCCCGTGGACGGTGTGATCCTGGCGAAGGCGAGCGCCACGAACTGCGCCCGGCCGAACTCCCCGGCGAGACGCCGGTTGAGCTCGCGCAGCGTCTCGGCGACGCCGCGGCTGGCCGCGACGAACGGCGCCATCGCTTTGACGGAGGCCATGGTCAGACTGGCCGCCAGCCCTTTGCCGGCGACGTCCGCGACGATCACCCCGGCGGCGTCGGCCGTGGGGAGCACGTCGTGGAAGTCTCCCGCGACGACGCGCGCCGGGGAGCTGCGGGAGACGACGGTGAACCGCTCGCCGTCGACCCGCGCCGGCGGCAGCAGGCGACGCTGGACCTCGCGCGCGAGGCGGCGGGGGTCTGGGAGCGTGGACCTCGCTTGCAGGTCACCGTCGAGGATCCTGGTGCGCAGCTGCCTCGCGATCTGGCTCCGCATCGGCTCCGGCGAGTTCTCGGTCACGTGGAGCAACATGGGCACCGTCCTCACTGCATATATACGCTATATACAGTCGAAAGGTTTGTCAAGCCCCCGCGCGAGCGGCGACCGGGTCGCCGGCCGTCGTTCGGGGTCGCCGAGGTGAACCTTGCCCCGCGGCTCCCGTATGATCGCGAGAGCGCCGGCGGGCTCCGAGGGAGGGGCTTGCCGGCCCCGGGTTTCCCCCGGACAAGGGAGGATCGGAGTGAAAGGCTTGCAAACCTCTGCGCGGTGGGTGGGGGCCTGGCTCCTGCCCGTGACACTGGTTGTCGTCGGCGCCGGCAGCGCCAGGGCCGACGAGGGGATGTGGACGTTCGACAATCCGCCGGCGAAGCAGCTCGAGGCGAAGTACGGTTTCGTGCCGACCCGCGAGTGGCTCGACCACGTGCGGCTGGCCTCGGTGCGGTTCAACGACGGCGGCTCGGGGTCGTTCGTCTCCCCGGACGGGCTCGTGCTCACCAACCACCACGTGGCGCGCGGCCAGCTGCAGAAGCTCTCGACGCCCGAGAAGGACTACGTGCGCGACGGCTTCCTCGCCGCGACGCGGGCGGACGAGGTCGCCTGCCCCGACCTCGAGCTCAACGTGCTGATGTCGATGGAGAACGTCACCGGCCGGGTGCAGGGGTCGGTAAAGCCGGGGATGACCGACGCGCAGGCGCTCGAGGCGCGCAAGGCGGAGATTGCGAGGATCGAGAAGGAGAGCCTGGCCGCCACCGGCCTGCGCTCCGACGTGGTCACCCTGTACCAGGGCGGCCAGTACTGGCTCTACCGCTACAAGAAGTACACCGATATCCGGTTGGTGTTCGCCCCCGAGGTGCAGGCGGCGTTCTTCGGCGGCGACCCGGACAACTTCACCTACCCCCGCTACGACCTCGACATGGCGCTGTTCCGCGTCTATGAGAACGGCAAACCGATCGCCAGCCCCGCGTACCTCAAGTGGAACCCGAACGGCCCCGCGGCCGGCGACCTCGTCTTCGTCTCCGGCAACCCGGGGTCTACCGCCCGGTTGGAGACGCTGGCGCAGCTCGAGTTTGAGCGCGACGACGCGTTTCCGACCAGGCTGGCGATGCTCAAGGGCATGGTCGGCGCCGCCCGGCGCTATGCGGCCGGTGGCCAGGAGCAGGCGCGCGAGGCGGCCAACCTGATCTTCGGGATCGAGAACAGCCTCAAGGCGCTGACCGGCGAGTATCAGGGGCTCAAGGACGCCGAGCTGATGGCGAAGAAGGCGCAGGAGGAACGGGAGTTCCGCAAGCTGGTGGCGGCCAACCCCGAGTGGCAGAAGGCGTACGGCGGCGCCTGGGACGAGATCGCTGCCGCGCAGAAGACGCTGGCCGCGCGGTTCAAGGCGTACAGCTACCGGCGGCTGGGTTTTGCCCGCTTGCCCAACCTCGCGCTCACCATCGTGCGCTACGTGGTTGAGACGAAGAAGCCCGACGGCGAGCGGCTGCGCGAGTTCCACGACGCGGGGCTGTCGTCGTTGCGCTTCCGCCTGCTCTCCCCGGCGCCGGTCTACCCCGGGTTCGAGACGGCGATGCTCGCCCACTCGCTGCAGGAGTCGCTCGACGAGCTGGGGCCCGACGATCCGTTCGTCAAGGCCGCGCTGGGAGGCAAGACCCCGGCCGAGGTCGCGAAGGAGTTGATCGCGGGGACCAAGCTCGCCGATCCCGCCGTCCGCAAGCGGCTGCTCGACGGCGGCGAGGCGGCGGTGGCGGCCTCGACCGACCCGCTGATCGTCTGGGCGCGCACGCTCGACCCGGCGCTACGCGAGATGCGCACGTGGTACGACGACCACGTCGATGCGGTGGAGACGGCCGCCGGCGAGAAGATCGGCAAGGCGCGCTTCGCCGTCTATGGCACGTCGGCCTACCCCGACGCCACCTTCACGCTGCGCCTGACCTACGGCACCGTCAAGGGCTACCCGATGAACGGCACCGAGGCGCCGCCGAAGACGACGTTCTACGGCCTGTTCGACCGCGCCA
>JAKAFI010000373.1 GCA_021818005.1 Acidobacteriota bacterium
TCACCAAGCTTGCGAAGAAGGCGGGCCTGACGCAGTCCAAGGCCGCCGAGGCCGTCGATGCGATCTTCAACGCCAACAAGGGTCTCATCGCGGTCGAGCTGGGCGCCGGCCGCAAGGTGACGCTGCCCGGCTTCGGCGGTTTCTCCGTCCGCAAGCGCTCCGCGCGGCAGGGCCGCAACCCGGCCACCGGCGCGACGATCAAGATCCCGTCGCGCGCCTACCCCGCGTTCAAGGTCGGCAAGACGCTCAAGGAGAAGGTCGCCAAATAAGCGCATCTCGGCCGTGGTTGTCCTCGGGGCGCGGGTGACCGCGCCCCTTGCCTTTGGCGCGGCGGAAGCGGAGTCGGCCGCGGTGCCACCGCGACGTCGCGGTCTTGACTTTTGCGGGCGTCGGGGGTAGGCGGGCCGCCCGGGTCGAAACGCGCGCCGCGGCTGCCGGGGGAGAGGCACCCGCGCCCCCTCTTCGAATCGAGCTAAGCACAAGATGTGGTAGCGGATCGGCTGAACCAACCCCATATCTTGCGGTCGGCCCCTTGACAAGCCCCGGGCGGCGCTCTAGATTCGAGCAGCAAAGTTCAAGTGATACTTGAACTCTTACGGAAGGGGGATTCGGGATGTCCGCGGAACCTTCATCACTTGCTGTCGCCGCCTCCCGCCGGCCCGGGGCGCAGGGCGTGTCGGTCCGGCGCGTGTTCACGGACGGCGCGAACCACCCCTTCGACCTTGTGCGCTGGGAGCGACGAACGGCGCGGATCTCCGGCGCCGACGGCGCCGTCGTCTTCGAGCAGACCGACGTCGAGGTGCCCGAGTCGTGGTCGCAGACCGCGACCAACATCGTCGCGCAGAAGTATTTTCACGGCCGCCTCGGCACGCCGGCGCGCGAGGGCTCGGTACGGCAGCTGATCTCGCGCGTGGTCGTGACGATCACCGGGTGGGGCCGCACGGGCGGCTACTTCGCCGACGAGGAGTCGGAGCGTGCGTTCGCCGACGAGCTGACCTACCTGTTGTTGCACCAGCGGGTGGCGTTCAACTCGCCGGTGTGGTTCAACGTCGGGATCGAGGCCAGCCCGCAGTGTTCGGCGTGCTTCATCAACTCGGTGCAGGACTCGATGGAGTCGATCCTCGACCTCGCCAAGACCGAGGGGATGCTGTTCAAGTACGGCTCCGGCACGGGGTCGAACCTATCGGCGCTGCGCTCCTCGCGCGAGGCGCTGGCCGGGGGCGGGACCGCGTCGGGGCCGGTGTCGTTCATGCGCGGCTTCGACTCGTTCGCCGGCGTGATCAAGTCGGGCGGGAAGACGCGCCGCGCCGCGAAGATGGTGATCCTCAACGTCGACCACCCGGACGTGCCCCAGTTCATCCGCTGCAAGGCCGAGGAGGAGAAGAAGGCGCACGTCCTGATCTCGGCAGGGTACCCGGCGAGCTTCGACCAGGAGGGCGGCGCCTACGACTCGATCCAGTACCAGAACGCGAACCACTCGGTGCGGGTGACCGAGGAGTTCATGCGCGCCGTGGAGGACGACGGCTGGTGGGAGACGCGCGCCGTCACCTCCGGCGACGTGTCGGGCCGCTACCGCGCCCGCGAGCTGATGCGCATGATGGCGGACGCGGCCTGGGTGTGCGGCGACCCGGGGATCCAGTACGACACCACGATCAACCGCTGGCACACCTGCAAGACCACGGCCCGTATCAACGCCTCGAACCCGTGCTCCGAGTACATGTTCCTCGACGACACCGCGTGCAACCTCGCCTCGCTGAACCTGATGCGCTTCGTCGCAGCGGACGGCGCGTTCGCCGTGGACGAGTTCACCCACGCGGTCGACGTGACGATCCTGGCGCAGGAGATCCTCGTCGACTTCAGCCACTACCCGACGCCGCGGATCGCGGCGAACTCGCACGACTTCAGGCCGCTCGGCCTCGGGTACGCCAACCTCGGCGCGTTGCTGATGGCCGAGGGGCTGCCGTACGACTCGCCGGAGGGCCGGGCGTACGCCGCGGCGGTCACGTCGCTGATGAGCGGTGAGGCGTACCTCGCCTCGGCGCGGATCGCCGAGGGGATGGGGCCGTTTCCGGGCTACGACGCCAATCGCGAGCCGATGCTCGAGGTGATCGCGATGCACCGCGATGCCGCGCACCGCATCCCGACGCGCGGCGTGGCGGCGCCGCTGCGCCAGGCGGCGGTCGCGTCGTGGGACGCGGCGCAGACGTGCGGTCAGGCGGCCGGGTTCCGCAACGCGCAGGTGACGGTGCTGGCGCCGACCGGCACGATCGGCTTCATGATGGACTGCGACACGACCGGGGTCGAGCCCGACCTCGCCCTCGTCAAGGTCAAGCGTCTGGTCGGCGGCGGCACGATCAGGATCGTCAACCAGACGGTGCCGCGGGCGCTCGCCAGGCTCGGGTACGACGAACCAACCCGCACCGAGATCCTCAGGCACCTCGAGGCCACCGGCACGATCGAGGGCGCCCCCGGCCTCGCGGACGACCACCTCGCGGTGTTCGACTGCGCGTTCAAGGCGATCGGCGGGACCCGCTTCATCACGCCGCTCGGCCACCTGCGCATGATGGGCGCGGTGCAGCCGTTCCTCTCCGGCGCGATCTCGAAGACCGTCAACGTCCCGGAGGAAACCACGCCGGAGGAGATCGAGCGACTCTTCATCGAGGGGTGGAAGCTCGGCCTCAAGTCGATCGCGGTCTACCGCGACAACTGCAAGGGCTCGCAGCCGCTCGCGGCCGCCGGCGAGAAGACGGCCGAGCCGACGTTCCAGCCGGTGCGGCGCAAGCTCCCCGACGAGCGCGTCGCGATCACGCACAA
>JAKAFI010000374.1 GCA_021818005.1 Acidobacteriota bacterium
GCCGACGCGGTCGCGGCGAGCAGCGACGCGACGAGGACGAAGATCGAGGTCTTCATGCCGCCTCCCCTCCCGGGCGGGTGGCCCGGATGCACCCGCGCCCGCCGGCGATGGCGGCCGGCGGGCGCGTCGAGCTCATCACTTGAGGGCCGCGCAGGGGCCAACGTCGCCCGTGCCGGCCTACGAGTTGCCGCCGGTCCACGCCGAGCGCCACTGGCGCGTGATGCCGAGCGCGTTGCAGGTGCCGTAGTTGTACCCACCCACGCTCACGCCGTTGCTCGTGTCGCTCTTGAGCGTGCCGCTCCACGTGCCGTCGGCGGCGCGCGCCCCGGTCAGCGTCCAGTTCGTGGTGAACAGGTTGTTGGTGCCGTCCGTGTAGGTGATGCTCACCGAGGTCGTGAACGTGCCGTCGGCCGCGATCGGGGCCGTCACGCCGCTGCTGGGAGAGAAGTCGAGCGTGAAGCTGTCGGAACCGCACGGGATCCCGGCAACGCCCTGGAAGTTGGTCAACACGTTGCCGCCGATGACGAGCTGCAGGCCGCCGTCGATCTTGGTCCCGGTGGAGGCGTCGAGTACGATCCCCTCGAACTGGCCCGAAAGGTGGATCGCGACCATGTCGATCGTGGAGGGATCACCGGTGCGGTTGTCGATCCGCGAGCCGACCGCGATCATCTTGCCGGTGCCGCCGGTCACGACGAGGTGGACGCGTTCGTTGGTCCCGGTCCCGCCGGTCACGTCGGTGATCACGGTGTTGATCTGCCCGACCTCGCGGCCGCCCAGGCTGTACGACTTCGTGCCGACGAGGTTCCCCGAACCGTCGAAGATCTGCAGGTTGTAGGTGACCGAGTTGCCGGTCGTCTCCACCACCGCGAGGTTGGAGCGGAACGTGCCGGCGGTGCCGATGCCGTCCTGGTCGAAGCCGGGGAGATCGCTGCTCTCGCCGGGACCGATCGCGAGGTTGGCGGGCAGCGCGGCAAAGAACTGGCCGGCCGTCCCCTGCGGCTTGTTGACCACCGTGACGTTGGCGTCGTAGCTCTCGGCCGTCACCAGCACCGGGATGTTGGACTGGAACCTCAGGCCGGCGTAGAGGTTGTCGTAGCCGAACGTGTTGTAGATCACGTCCGGCAGGTAGCGGGTGTCGCCGGGGTCGATCGTGATGACGCGCGACTCCGGCGCCGGGTTGGCCTGCCGGCGCAGGAGGAAGATCGTCACCGACGCCTGCTGGCTCGCCGACGGGTTGAACACCCAGACGTCGCCGCGCCACCACGGGCGCACGCCGTTGACGTCGGCGGCGCCGAGCGCGTGCCCGAGCGCCGGCAGGTACTGGTCGGTCGTGGGCACCGTCGCGAACGCCGCCACGGCCATCATGGCGACACACAAGCTCATGAGCACTCTCTTCATGACAGCCCCCTTACTGGTCCGGGCAAAGTCTAGCAGACGGACGCGGCCGCGCCGCCGGCACACTCACCCACTCGATCGTACCGGCCGGAGAGCGCCGAAACCGTCGCCCGGATCACATCTCGACCGCCGCGCGCGTGAGCCGGCGCACCCTCCCGTCTGTGGCCGCCCCCTCCGGGGCCACACACCACCCCGGAGGGCACCGGGGAGCCGACGTGCCCCCCCGCGAATCTCAAGCGGAGCGGGGCTTGGCCCCGCGGAGCGCGGGGGGTCCGGGGGGGCGCGAGGCGCGACGAACGCTCCTATCTAGCAAGAAAAGGGGGGGCCGACGTGCCCCCCCGCGAACAGATAGATGGTGCCGAAGGCCGGACTCGAACCGGCATGGCTTGCGCCACACGCCCCTCAAACGTGCGCGTCTACCAATTCCGCCACTTCGGCACGGTACATGCTTGGTGCTCCGATCCGCTCACTTCTTCGCCGGCGTCGGCGCCGCGGGCTGCGAGGTCGTGGCCGGCGCCTGCGCCGGCGCGGCCGGCTGCGGCGCCGCCGGTGCCGGAGCCGCTGGCTTCACCGGGGCCGGGGCGCTCGCCGGCGCCTTCCCCTTGACCCCCGCCGTGACCGACCGGCCGCGACGGGCGGTGAGCACCGAGAGGCCGAGGCAAAGCACGACGAAGAGAACGAACGACCCGGTCGTGAGCTTGTGCATCAGGGTGGCGGTGCCGCGTGGGCCGAACGAGGCCTGCGAGGACGCGCCGCCGAACGCCGCCGCCACGTCCGCCCCCTTGCCCTGCTGCAGCAGCACGACGAGGATCAGGAAGAAGCAGACGACGATGAAGAGGATGATCAGCAGGGTATACACGAGATGCTCACTCCTTCGCCCCACGGCGCTCGCCGAGAGCACCGAGGATGATAGCGCAAAATCCTTCCAGGTCAAGGCTTGCCCCGCCGACCAGGGCGCCGTCGACGTCCGCCTCGGCGAGCAGCGCCGCCGCGTTGTCCGGCTTGACGCTGCCGCCGTAGAGGATGCGCAACCCGGCGGCCGCCGCGCCGCCGAGCAGCTCCGCGACGCGGCGGCGCAACGCGGCGTGCGCCTCCTGCGCCTGCGCCGCCGTGGCCGTCCGCCCGGTCCCGATCGCCCACACCGGCTCGTAGGCGAGTGCCAGACGCGCGGGATCGAGGCCCTCGATCGCCGTGCTCTGCCGCTCGAGGACGGCGAGCGTCTCGCCGGCCTCGCGCTGCTCGAGCGTCTCGCCGACACAGAAGATCACGGAGAGACCGGCGTGCTGCGCCGCCCGGGCGCGGGCGCCGGCCGTGGCGTCGCTCTCGCCGAAGTACTGCCGCCGTTCGGAGTGGCCGACGATCACCCAGCGCACGCCCAGCTCGGCGAGCATCGCGGGCGCCACCTCGCCGGTGAACGC
>JAKAFI010000375.1 GCA_021818005.1 Acidobacteriota bacterium
CGCCGCGTCCCGGCTTGCCACGACGGCGGGCCAGAGGTCGCGGGCCGGGCGCTCGGGCGGCAGCGCCGCCAGCGCGGCGCGCAGCGCGCGCAGCCGTTCGACCTCGGCGGCGCAGGCCGGGCACGAAGCCGCGTGCGCCGCCGCCTCGGCGCCGGCCTCGCCGTCGCGCACCGCGAGCAGTTCCTCGAGGCTCAGGTGCATGGTCCCTCCCGAGGCGTGACGGCGAGGCGCTCGCGCAGGCGGGCGTGGGCGCGCGCCAGCTGCGACTTGGAGAAGCTGGCGCTGCGGCCGGCGAGGGCGCCGATCTCCTCGTGGCTGTACCCCTCGACGTCGTGCAGCCAGAGGACGGCGCGCGCCGGCTCGGAGAGGAGCGCGAGCGCGGCCTCGAGGTCGACGCGCTCGGCCGCGCCGGCGACCGCCGCCGGCGGGGCGGCGAGCTCGTCGGAGAGCTCCTCGTGCGGGCCGCGGGCGCCGTCGCGCCGCAGCCGCATCAGCGCCTTGCTCGCCGCCACCTTGCGGATCCAGCCGGCGAGCGGGCCGTCGCCGCGGAACCGGCCGATGCTGCGCACGATCTCGAGGAACGTCTCCTGCAGCACGTCCTCGGCGTCGTGCGCCGACCCGGTGAGGCGGCGGGCGAGGGTGTAGACCGGGGTCTCGAAGCGGCGGAACAGCGCCTCGAGCGCGGCCTCGTCGCCGGCCCTGGCGCGCGCCAGCGTGACCTCGTCCACGGGGACGGCGAACGAGCTGGCGGGCGCGGCGCTCATCTGGGCTCCACTCTCGAATACGGCGGACGCCCCGGCAAGGTTTGCCGCCTGTGGCCCGGGCACGGCGATCTCGCGCGTCACACCCTGATAGATGCGCCGGAGGCGCGAACCGTCGCGGGTTTGACCGCGGCGGCCGCGGCGTGCATGATCCGCCCCACGACCCCCGCGGCACGCCGCCCGCCGCCGGAGAACGAAGGAGACGCGATGGCATCGAGCGCCAACCTCAAGCCGCTGGCCCGCTCCTACCGCTGGATCGTGCTCGCGATCATGAGCCTGATCTGCTTCGCCCAGTACTACATCTACGACTCGATCACGCCGCTGGGCACGCTGATCAAGGAACAGCTCCACTTCACCGGGGCGGAGTACGGCCTCCTGTTCTCGTTCTACGCGGTGGCCAACGTCTTCCTCCTCATGCTGCTGTTCGCCGGGGTCTTGGTCGATTGGCTCGGCCTCAAGGTGTCGGGGATCCTGTACGGCTTCCTCTGCTTCCTCGGCGCCGCGCTGACCGCGCTGGGGGCGTGGAAGGGGCTGCCCGGGCTGCTCGGCGGCGGCTACGGCTGGCTGCACACCGCGTTCCTGCCGTCGTGGAGCCCGGAGCTGAAGATCATGCTGCTGGGACGGATGATCTACGGCGTCGGCGCCGAGGCGATCCTGGTGGTGAACAACAAGGTGCTGGCGCGCTGGTTCAAGGGCAAGGAGCTGGCGTTCGCCTACGGGATGAACCTCACGATCATGCGCCTGGGGACGTTCCTCGCGCTCAACATCCAGGCGCCCGCGGCCGGCTGGTTCGGCCTCGGCGGCTCGCTCTGGTTCGCCGCCGCGATCATGGGTGGCGGCTTCGCGACCTACTTCATCTACCTCGGCATGGAGCGCGCCGCGCGCGGCCGGCTGGGCGCGCCGGGGGTGACCGAGGGCGGCGGCGTGGCGCCCGAGGAGAAGTTCGAGCTGCGGCAGGCGTTCTCGTTCGACTCGTCGTTCTGGTACATCACGTTGCTTTGTGTCACGTTCTATTCGGCCGTGTTCCCGTTCCAGGCGTACGCGCCCGACATCCTGGTGCAGAAGTTCGGCTACTCGGTCACGGCCGCCGGCCACTACACCTCGGCGCTGATCTTCGGGACGATGATCTTCACGCCGCTGCTCGGGCTGTACGTGGACAAGCGCGGCAAGCGCGCGACGCTGATGATCATCGGGGCGATGCTGCTCGTGCCGTGCCACCTGCTCCTCGGCTTCACCCACTTCCCGCCGGTGGTGCCGATCTTCTTCGTCGGCGTCGCGCTCTCGCTGGTGCCGGCGGCGCTGTGGGCGGCGATCCCGATGATGGTGCCGGAGTCGCGCCTCGGCACCGCGTTCGGGGTCGTCGGCTACGTGCAGAACGTCGGCCTCATGCTCTTCCCCTACGTCGCCGGGAAGATCGCGGACGCGCACACGACGATGGTCAACGGCCAGCCGGTGGTGAACTACACCACGACGATGCTGATGTTCGCCGGGCTCGGTCTGGTCGGCGTCGTCTTCTCGCTGCTGCTCAAGCTCGCCGACGCGCGGCGCACGAGCGGCGTCAGCATCGAGGCGGTGCTGACCAAGTAGCGCCCCCCGCGCCCAAGAACTCCGCCCCGCCCGTTCGCGTAGGTAGAGGTACGGACCCGGCGGCGCGATCGCGGTTCCGGGAGTGGGGGCGCGTATGAGGACGTGGCTGAAGGTACTGGTGCCGGTGGCGGTCGTCGGCGCCGTCGGCTACGGGGCCGTGCGGGCGACGAACGCCGACAAGGCGGGCAGCGGCATCACCCTGGTCAAGGTCGAGCGCGGGACGATCACCGACAAGGCGCTCGCCACCGGGCAGATCGTCCCCGAGCAGGAGATCCAGGTGAAGTCGCAGATCTCCGGCATCGTCAAGGAGTGCTTCGCCGACGTCGGCGACCGGGTGACCGCCGGGCAGCCGCTGTTCGCGATCACGCCGGACCCGACCCCGCTCGAGCTCAACGAGGTCGGGCGCGGCGTCCAGCTCGCCGAGGTGGCGTACGACCGCGCCGCCGCCGACTTCCGG
>JAKAFI010000061.1 GCA_021818005.1 Acidobacteriota bacterium
ACGGAGGGGTGCATGGCTCGACCCGACTATCTCATCTGCCTGGAGTGCGAATCCGAGGTGGAGGACTTCATCTGGCGGGACGGTGAGATCCGTCGAGCCACGTGCGAGGTCTGCGGCAACTCGGACGTCGACGCGTTTTCGCTGCCGGAGGAGTTCGAGCCGGAGGACGACGAGGAGGACGTCGACGACGAGCAGGACGAGGAAGACGACCTCGAAGAGTACGACGAGGAGGATGACGACTCCGAGCTCGAGGACGAGGAGGACGAGGAGCGCTGACCGGCGACGGCCCGCGGCCGCGCCGGGCTCGGAGCACCGCCGACCCGGGCCGGCGGAGCCGACCGCTCACCGGCGCCCGGGGGCCGGAGGCGTTCCGTCCAGGCGGCGAGCGACGGCCAGCAGCCGGGCCAGCGCGGAGAGTTCCCCGACGTCGGGCGTCGCCGGGCCGGCGACCAGGAGGAGCCAGGGCAGACCAGAGGCGCTCAGGGCCACGACCCGCTCCCCGGCGAGCGTCAGGTGGATGCCCTGGGGGGAATCGTCGCCGCGACCGCCGCGCACCAGTGCGGCGCAGGCCGGGTCCTCGAGCACGCCGCGCACCTCGCCGTGCGCCGCGACGACCGCGATCTCGTGGCCGAACGCCTCGATCACCGCAGCGCCCCGGGCTCCGCGCGACTCCACCAGCCACGCCACCAGGTCGGCCTGGGCCGCCTGACGCGCGGCGCCCCAGCGGGCGAACAGCGCCGAGAACGTGTCCGCGAACAGCGCCGGCATCTGGTCGCTGGTCGGCGAGCGCGATCCCGGATCGCGCGACCCGCGACCGTCGCCGACGCCCACGCCGGTCTCGCCCTGGGCCGGCCCGGGCTCGTCGCCGGTCGGCTCGCCGCCCGCAGGCGCCACCTGCACCATGATCGAGGAGAAGCGCAGCAGGTCGCCGGCCGTGATCTCGGCCTCCTTGACGCGCCGGCCGTTCAGGAACGTGCCGTTCGTGCTCCCGAGGTCTAGGACGATCGCCCGCCCCCGTTGGCAGGTCAGCAGGGCGTGAGCCCGTGAAACGTCGGGGGCCGTCAGGCGCAGAGCGCACCCGGAGGCGGTGCCGACCGTCAGCTCGGCACCCTCGGCCAACGCCACGCGGCGGTCACTCCCGTCGAGCAGGACCAGTTCCAGCACCGCCCCTCCCCTGCGGCTGCGAGCCCACCCCCAGCCGCACCGGATACGCTTCCCCGCCGAGCCCGGCACGGACCCCGGCGGGCAACGCGGCGAGCTGGCGCCGAGTGTGCTCACGGCTCTGCGCCAGCGACGGGAGCGACCCGACCATCCGGCCGGCCGCGATCCACGGCTCGAGCAGCGGCTCCCACGCCCCCGCCCCCGGGGCGTCGCCCACCCCGACGATCAGGTCCTCGGTGATCGTACCGTCACCGTCACGGCGCCGCCAGACCTGCTTGGCGCCCGGCACGGTGCTCTTTCCCGCCGAGTGTTTGGCCACGCCGCGTACCTCCCCCCCCGGTTCCTCGACCGCGACCAGCTTGTAGACCGCCTGCAGCGACGGTGCGTCGGCGGACGTGACCATTCGGGTCCCGACGCCGAACGCGTCCACCGGCGCGCCCGCCGCGACGATCGCCGCGATGCTCGTCTCGTCGAGGTCACCGCTGGCGAAGATCTTCACGTCGCCGCGGCCCGCCCGGTTGAGAATGCTCCGGCAGGCGCGGGCGAGCGCCACGATCTCCCCGCTGTCCAGGCGGATCCCGACGAAGCGAAGCTCCCGGTCGGCGGCGGCTCGCTCGACCGCGGGCACCGTGTCGTAGGTGTCGACCAGCAGCACGCTGCGGTCGGGAAAGGTTTGGGCGTACGCGTGAAACGCGTCGCTCTCGTCCGCGAACGCGAGCACGAACGCGTGCGCCATCGTGCCGGACGCCGGGATCCCGAGCCGCGTCGCAGCCCAGACGTTCGAGGTGCCGTCGAGACCGGCCAGGTAGGCCGAACGCGCCGCCCAGCACGCCGCCTGCGGCCCGTGCGCGCGTCGCGACCCGAAGTCCACCGCCCCGCGGTCGCCGGCGGCGACTCGGACCCGGGCCGCCTTGGACGCCACCAGCGTCGAGAACGAGATCGCGGTGAGAAGGTACGTCTCGACGAGCTGCGCCTGCTCGATCGACGCCTCGATGCGCAGCACCGGTTCGCCGGCAAACACCGGCGTGCCCTCGCGCACGGCCCAGACGTCGCCTGCGAAGCGCAGCGCCGCGAGGTCGCGGAAGAACTCGTCGCCGAGACCGGAGAACGCATCCAGGCGCCGCAGCGCCTCCGCCTGAGCTGGCGGGAACCGCAGCGCCAGCAGGTACGCGAGCGCGGGCTCAAGGCCCGCGGCGAGCAGGAAGCTGCGCCCGGGAGGAAGCTCCCGGAACCAGAGCTCGAAGCACCCGCGCACCCCTCTCCGGTGCTCCCGGTACGCGGCGAACATCGTGAGCTGATAGAGATCGGTGACCAGCCCAAGGTCGTCTTCACAGAGCAACAGGGGATCGGGCGCGCGCATACGTTCTCGGCAAAGCCTAGCACGCGGCCCCCGGGCAGCCGGCACGGATACAATGGCGGCATGCTCGAAGCGTTCTTCCCTGTCCACCTGAAGGCCAGGTACGCGGAGACCGACCAGATGGGGGTGGTCCACCACAGCGTCTACCCGGTCTGGTTCGAGGCCGCTCGCACGGAACTCTCGCACGCGGTAGGACTGCCGTACAGCGAGTGGGAGCGGCGCGGCGTGCTGCTGATGGTCGGCGAGCTCACCTGCCGCTACCGCCGCCCGGCGCGGTACGACGACGAGGTCACGGTCGGGGTGCGGGTCGCCGAGGTGGCGAGTCGCCGGGTCGTCTTCGAGTACCGGATCGAGGGGCCGGACGGGAGCCTGCTGGCCGAGGGCGAGACCCGGCACGTCGTCGTCGACCGAGCCACGGGCCACCCGACGGTGCTCCCCGCCGAGCTACGCGCCTCGCTGCGCCGCTCGCCCGCCTAGGCGTTTAGCGGCGACGCCAGGCCGAGAAGCTTGAAGACTCTCTCCGGGAACGCCCCGACCCAGAGCACGAGCGGCAACGCGAACGTGACCGGGATGTCGAAAAAGTAGCGCAGCGTCCCGTACACGTTGCGGGCCAGCGCCGAGTAGTTCGCCAGGCTCCAGGCGCCCATCTGCAGCGCCTCGAGCGCCTTGACCTGCCACACGAGGTCGAGGACGTGCGACCCCGCGAGGACCCCGAGAGCGACCGGCAGCGCGCGCCAGCCGCGCCCGGAGAGGGCGCCCGGCAGCGCGAAGACGAGCGCGAGGAACGGCACCAGGTTGAAGCTGACCTGGGTCAGGGAGAACTTCAGCCAACCGGAGTCGGCGCGCATGTCCGACCGGCCGAGGAGAGCGTCGTTCCCGTCGCGAACCACGAGGGAGGCCGCGGGGAACTCGCCGAAGCGCGCCAGCCACTGCGCCGAGGCGCACAGCGCCGGGTCGTAGAAAGGCCGCACCGCGAGCCAGATCGCCACCGCTGCTGCCAGCGCGAGCGGGAGCCGCTTGAGGAACACACGCAGGTCAGCGCTTGGCTTGGACGAGCGCATACCGGCGTACCCACACCAGCCAGAGCACGACCCCGAAGACGATCACGAGCGACTGCCAGATGAAGACGTGCGAGACGTTGAACCACGCCGGCTCGAACACCCCGATGTAGAACAGCGACACGACGCGGATCACGTTGAAGACCTGGATCGCGACGAACCCGAGGAGCACCCCGAGGAGCTTGCGGCGCCACGGAGCCGGGAACGCGACGACGCCGGAGACGAAGATCAGGATCGCCTCGAGACCGTTGCACCCGTTGAAGATCGTCACCGAAAACCGGCTCGAGGTGAGCACCTGGCCGGCCACGCGGGCGTGCTCGCCGAAGAGGTTGAGCGCAAGCGCCGATTCGTTGGCAACGAACGTCGTGTACGGGTTGACCACATGGTCGTTGACCGGCCGCAACGCCAATAAAAGGAAGCCGGCGCTGAGGACAGCCACATACCGGGCCACGAACCGGCCGGCCGGGGTCGCGAGGAAGCTCCGCAGCCACTGCATCGGCGGATTATGGTGGTCAGGACCGAGACGGTCAACACCGCATCCGGAGGCGGGACCACGAACGGACACGCTGGCACGCCGGGATGACAGCCCGGCGGCCGATCCCCTGTCGGACGCACGCCTGGGATGGCACGAGTCTTGTAAGATGCATTCCGAAATGTTCGGCGCCCCCGACCCGGAACCCTCCGATCCGCTCGACCCGGAACGCGTGGCGCCGTCCCGGTTCACGCGGCTGCTGGAGCCCGAAACGGACGATGCGCCGTGGCCGCTCGGCAACGACCAGTCCGGTCTCTTCCTCCTCAACGAGCGGGTCTCTCCGCGGCCGCTCCGCCTGCGCGACCGGCCGCTCCTCCTCGCGCTCGTGGTCTCCGTACTCTTCCACCTTTTGCTCTTCTCGCAGCTGCGCACCGACTCACTGCTGGAGTCGCTGCTGGCCGCGGCGAGGCTGCAGGCGAAGCCGAAGCTCGCGGCGGACAACACGCCGTTCTACGAGTTCGTCAAGCTCCCCAAGCAACGGCGAGAGACGCCGACCCGGCGGGCGCCGGCGTCCGACCTCGACCGGCGAGCGCACGGAGGGGAGGGCGCGCCGGCGCTCACCCCAGGCTCCCGAGGCAACACGCCGGAGCTGAGAATCGAACCGGACGCCGGCGCCAAGGCGCAGCAGGCGAGCCCCCGCGCGCCGAGCCAGCGCATGGTCGAGGCGCAAAAGGGCGCCGCCGGGCCGACCGGCCAGGGGCGAGAGGTCCCGCTCAAGCTCGCCGACAAGGGAGCCGACGCGATCCTGCTGGCCCCGAAGAACGAGGGCGAGGCTGGAAAGACCGCGCAGGCTCTTCGGGGGCTGGGCAACTACCCGACGTTCGGCTCGTCCGGGGGCGCCTCGCCCAACCGCCCAGGCGGGCAGGTGGACCTCGGGCCGCTCACGTTCGACACCCAGTGGTACGACTGGGGACCGTACGCCGCGGAGATGCTGCGCCGCATCCGTTACCACTGGCAGATCCCGGAGATCGCCCAGATGGGCGTCCCCGGCGTGGTCCGCATTCACTTCTACATCGAGCGCAACGGATCCGTGACCGGGATCGAAATCGTGAGCGGCTCGGGGCGGCCGCCGCTCGACTTCGCGGCGCACGACGCCATCCGGGACGCCTCGCCGCTGCCGCCGCTCCCGGCCGACCTGACCGGCGTGTTCCACGAGGGAGTGACGATCACCTTCTACTACAACACCCAGGTCCCCGAGCGCACCGCGGACGGATGAGCCGGGTGGGAGCGGCCGGCCGCGCCGCGCTCAAGCCGGCTGCTCGCACGCCGCCACGACGCGGCGCAGCGCGGCGGCCACGCTCGCACCTACCGGCGCCAGCTCCGGCACGGCGACGACCGCCATCACGCTCTCGGGGTCCATCGCTCGCACCACCGTCCGCCCACCCTCCACCGACACGGTGACGTTGCACGGCAGCAGGACCCCCACCTCCGGGGCGGCGGTGAGCGCACGGTGCGCCGACTCCGGGTGGCAGGCGCCGAGGATCAGGTACGGTGCGCTCTCGACGCCCAGTTTGGCCTTCATCGTCGCCTGGACGTCGATCTCCGTCAGCGCGCCGAAACCTTCGGCGGCGAGCGCGCGCCGAACCGCCGCCACCGTCGCCGGGAAGTCCGACGCCGACACCGCCTCGAACGCGATGGCCGTCCTCTTCACGAACGCCTCCGATGTACCGTCGGGCCCGACCGGGCCCTGGTCACGACGCTCAGGAGAACCCGCCGCTCCCGCACGACGACGAGCTCGAGGAGCCGCACGGCATCGCGCCCGAGCCCGCCATCGCGCTGGCGAACGTCGAGAGCTGCTTGGCGACCTCGTGGCCGCCGCACTTCGGGCAAACGGTCTGCTCGGCGCCGGCTCCGATGCGCTGGAGCACCTCGAACCGCGCCCCACATCCGCGACACATGTACTCGTACAACGGCATCGCTACCCTCCGCAACTACCGCCCCAGAGGGCGTCCCAAACGTGGCCGGGGACGCCGTCCGGATAGACCTGATCAGTCGTGTAGATCGCGCCGCAGCTCCGGCACCGCCAGAGCAGAGAACCTCACGTGGGCACCGGCGTGAGCGGTGCCCGGCAGGCGCGGCAGCACGCCACCGCCTCCACCGCTGTCTCGTCCACGGCTCCTCCGTTCATTTCGCCGGTCCGTCGTCACGCCCGGGCGCCGCACCGGTCTCGTCGGCCGGCGGCACCGCCGAGTCGCACGCCGCGCCTCGCCTCGTCTGACCCGAGCCGCCGGCCGGGTCGGGCACCGCTCACGTGGGCACCCCGAGCTTCGGCAGCACGACCCACTGCACCAGCAGCCACGCCACCACGACGCCGAGCATCACCAGCGTATCGCTCAACCGCTACCTCCCGCCCGTCGCCATCGCGGCTCGTCCCGCCGCAATCTCGCGCTTCTCGGTTTCGACGTGGCGCTCGAGCGAGTCGCAGACGGTGGCGCAGATCGCGAACACGGTCGGGTCCTCGATCCGGTAGAAGACGTTGACGCCCTCACGGCGGCACTCCACCAACCCGACGCGCCGCAGGACCGACAGGTGCTTCGAGACGTTCGCCTGGCTCCCGCCGATGATCGAGAGCACATCGGTTACGCACCGCTCCCCGTCCTGCAGCACGTGCAGGATGCGCAGCCGAGTCGGGTCGGCCATCGCCTTCAGGCGATCCGCGATCTTCTCCAACAGCTGGTCCGACTCCCCCTTCACGAGACCTCCGAGGTGCAAGTATAACCACGATGGAATATTCGAGCAAGCCGGGGGCGGCGGCGAGGCCGGGGGGCGGCGGGGGTGGCTCACAGCACGTCCTCGACGCCCCAGACGATGATCTTGAGCCGCTCACCGCAGTCGCGGCAGTACTCCTTGAGGTCGCGCACGAGGCCGTCCGCAGCGGCGGCCTCGACCACCGTGAAGATGATCGCGGAGGTCTTCGGGAAGGCGCGGGAGCCGAGGCGCGGGCCGGTCTCGCCGACGCCGATGGCGTGCGGGATCTCGGTGTAGCCCACCACGCCGGCGCGGTTGAGGAACACCTCGAGCTCCTCCTTCCGGCTCTCGTCGACGATGAGCATCAGGAGCTTCATCGCCCTACTCCTCGACGCCGAGCGTCCGCAGCAGCGCGACCATCGGGCACCAGCCGGTGAACGCGGACTGCAGCAGGTTCGCCCCGATGAACGCGGTGAACAGGTAGAAGCCCGGGTGCACCCAGTGCCCCAGTGCGACGGAGGCCATCACGAACGTCCCGGCGATGGCGCGGAGCCACTCGTTGATCCTCATCTGGAACCTCCCTCTTACTTCGCGTCCTCGTCGACGGCCACCACCTTCTCGATCCCGGCGGCCTTGACGTACATGTAGTAGAGGAGCGGGATCACCACCAGCGTCAGCGCGGTGGAGACCACGACTCCGGAGATCAACGCGACCGCGAGCCCCTGGAAGATCGGGTCGAACAGGATCACGAACCCGCCGACGACCAGCGCCGCGGCGGTGAGCGCGATCGGTCGGAAGCGGACGGCCCCGGCCTTGATCACCGCGTTCTCGAGGCTCTCGCCGGCCTGCAGCTCGAGGTTGATGAAGTCCACCAGCAGGATCGAGTTGCGCACGATGATGCCGGCCAGCGCAATGAACCCGATCATCGAGGTCGCGGTGAAGAACACCCCGGAGAGCCCGTGCGCCGGCAGGATCCCGATCAGCGTTAGCGGGATCGGCGCCATGATGATGAGCGGCGTCACGAACGAGCGGAACCAGCCGACCACGAGCAGGTAGATCAGCACCAGGACGGCCGCGAAGGCGATCCCCATGTCGCGGAACACCTCGTAGGTGATCTGCCACTCGCCGTCCCACTTGAGCGCGTACTGCGTCGAGTCGGTCGGCTGATGGGTGGAGAGCACCTCGATCGGCTTCCCGTCGGGGCCGTGCAGCGCCTCGATCCGCTTCGCCATCGCCAGGATGCCGTAGATCGGCGCTTCCTCCCCCCCGGCCATCTCGGCGATCACGTACGTCACCGGCTGGAGGTTCTTGTGGTAGATGAAACGCTCACGGCCGATCTCGCGGGCCTGGACGAGCTCGCGGAGCGGCACCAGCGTGCCGCCGACGCCCTGGACGTTGACGCCGAGCAGCCCGTCGAGGCTCGACCGTTGCGCCCGGTCGAGGCGCAGCACGATCGGGACCGGCTCGCGCGAGTTGTCGTCGTGCAGGAGCCCGGCGTCGGCGCCGTCGAGCGCCACGCGCAGCGTGCGCACGACCGCCTCCGGCGTCACCCCCGAGCGCACCGCCTTCTCGCGGTCGACGGTGATCTCCCACTCGGGTGCCTGCTTCTGCACCAGCCAGTCGGTGTCCACGATCCCCGGCGTGTGCTCGAAGATCGACCGCACCTGGCGCGCCAGCGCGACGCGGCGCTCGAGGTCGGGCCCGTACACCTCCGCGACCATCGTGGAGAGCACCGGCGGCCCCGGCGGCACCTCGGTGATCTTCACGTTGGCGCCGGTCCGCTTGCCGATCGGCTCGAGCAACGCGCGCACCTTCTCGGCGATCTCGTGGCTGACGAGGTGGCGCTCGCCCTTGGGGACGAGGTTGACCTGGAGATCGGCGACGAGCGGGCCCGAGCGCAGGAAGTAGTGCCGCACCAGGCCGTTGAAGTTGAACGGGGCGGACGTGCCGACGTACACCTCGACGTCGGTCACCTCGGGCAGCTGGCGTACCTTGGTCGCCAGCTCGCGGGCGATGCCGTTCGTGGTCTCGAGCGTCGTGCCCTCCGGCATGTCGACCATGACCTGGAGTTCGCTCTTGTTGTCGTACGGCAGCATCTTCACGGTGACGACGCCGAGCCCGACCAGCGAGGCCGAGACCAGCAATAGCACGACGACGGTCGCGAGCAGCGCCCAGCGCCGCCACGCGCGCTCCAGCAGCGGCGTCATCAGACGGGCGTAGAAGCGGTGCAGCGACCCCTCCTCGGGCGTCTCCTCGTCGGGCCTGGCTCCCGCCTGTGCGTGCTCCTCGGCGAACTTGCGGAACAACCGGAAGGTGAGCCACGGCGAGACGACGAACGCGACCATCAGCGAGAACAGCATCGCCGCCGATGCGTTGATCGGGATCGGCCGCATGTACGGCCCCATCAGGCCGGAGACGAAGGCGAGCGGCAGCAGCGCCGCGATCACGGTGAACGTCGCCAGGATCGTCGGGTTGCCCACCTCGTCGGTGGCGACGACCGTTGCCAGGCGCGGGTTCGCCCAGCCGAGCTCGTAGTGGCGGTGGATGTTCTCGACCACCACGATGGCGTCGTCGACGAGGATGCCGATGGCGAAGATCAGCGCGAACAGCGTGACGCGGTTGAGCGTGTAGCCGAACATGTACGACGACGCGAGCGTCAGCGCCAGCGTCGTCGGCACCGCCACCGCCACGACCACGGCCTCGCGGCGGCCGAGCGCGAACGCCATCAGCAGCACGACCGCCAGCGTCGCGATCCCCATGTGCTCGATCAGCTCGGTCGCCTTCTCGTCGGCGGTGTAGCCGTAGTCGCGGGTCTTGGTCACGTGAATGTCGCCCGGTATCACCGGCCCCGCGAGCTTGGCGACGCGGGCGTCGAGGTCGCGGACGAGCTCGACCGCGTTGGTCCCCGGCTTCTTCGCCACCGCAACCGTCACCGCCGGGACGTCGAGCTGCGCGGGGATGCCCTTGTCGGCGCCGGCGGCCCCGGCGTCGATCCAGACGTACTGCGACGGCTCCTCGGCGCCGTCGCGGATCGCCGCCACGTCGCGCAGGTACACCGGGTTGCCGCCGTACACCCCGATCACCGCGCGGCCGACCTCGTCGGCCGAGCGGAACACCGAGCCCACCTCGACCGGCATCTCGGCGTTGGCCTCGGAGAAGCTGCCGGCCGGCAGCTTCCAGTTCAGCCCGGCGAGCGCCTGGTACGCCTGCAGCAACGACACGTGGTAGCTCGCCAGGCGCTCGCGGTCGAACGACACGCGGACCACGCGGTGGCGGCCGCCGATCACGGTGACCTGCGCCACCCGCGGGTGACGCGTGAGTTCGACCTTGAGCTCGTCGGCGACGCGGCGCAGCTCCAGCGGCGATGCCGTCTTCGACCACAGCGTGTAGGCGAGCACCGGCACGTCGTCGATCGAGCGCGGCACGACCACCGGCGGGAGCGCGCCCGCGGGCAGGTTCGGCGCCTGCTCCGCGAGCTTGGTGTGGACCCGCACGACCGCCTGGTCCGGGTCGGTCCCGACCAGGAAGCGGACGATGATGATCCCGCCCGAGGGTTGCGTCGTCGAATAGACGTACTCGACGTTCGGGATCTCCGCGATCACCTTCTCGAGCGGCGTCGTCAGCTGGCGCTCAACCCTCTGCGCCGAAGCGCCCGGGTACGCCAGCATCACGTCCACCATCGGGACCTTGATCTGCGGCTCCTCCTCGCGCGGCGTCACCATCACCGCAAAGCCGCCGAGCAGGAGCGAGAAGACGACCAGGAGCGGCGTGAGCTTGGAGTCGAGGAACGTTCGCGCGATGCGCCCCGCCCCGCCGAGCGGGCGGCGCGTCATCTTGAGGCGCAACGCCTCCCTGCGGGCCTCCTCGGGTGAGATCCGGCCGTCGTGATCGGTCCGCCCGCTCACGACCGTGCCTCCAGCGGCGTGCCGTCCGGCGGCACCTGCGCCAGACCGACCGCCACCTCTTCGCCCGCCGACAACCCCGAGAGCACCTCGACACGCCCGTCTGGGAGCTCGCCGCCAACGGTCACCGTCCTCGACTGCGACAGCCCGTGAGCGTCACGAACGACGACCATGTCGAGCCCCCCCATCCGCTGCAGCGCGGCGCGCGGCACCGCGATCGCCTGCCGTGTGCCGACCGGGATCGCCGCGTGGCCGGAGAGCCCCGCCGCGACCTCGCCCTCGATCGCCACCTTGACCGTGAACGCGTGCGAGATCGGGTCCGCACCGGGGTAGATCTCGCTCACGCGCCCGCTCATGACCTCGCCCGGCCGGCTGTCGAGGCGCACCGCGACCGGCGCACCGATCTTGAGGCCCGAGGCGGCGAGCACGGTCTCGGGCGCCGCGACGACGAGCCGCCGCCCGGTCGCCGACTCGACCATCACGAGCGGGCGTCCCGGCGCCGCGAGGTCGCCGACCTCGACCAGCTTGGCCGTCACCCGTCCGGCGAACGGCGCCACAACCTTGGACTCGCGCGCGATCGAGGAGGTCGCCTCGACGGCCCCCTCGCCCTGGGTGACGGCGCCCTTGGCCTGCTTGTACTGCATCGTCGCCATGTCGAGCTCGAGCGGCGAGGCGGCTCCCTTCGCCGCCAGCGCCTTGTAGCGCTCGAGGTTGCGCTCGGCGAGCGCGAGCGCCGCCTCGGCCTGAGCCAGGGCGCCCTTGGCCTGTCCCTCCTGGCCGCGGGCGGTCGAGGGGTCGATCTCCACCAGCACCTGCCCCTGCCGCACAGCGTCGCCCGGCTGCACCGCCACGGCGGTGACCGTCGCCATCACACGCGAGGAGACCGCCGTCGTCCGCTCCGCCTCGACCGTCCCGTACAGGTCGGCGACCTGCGGCACCTGCCCCGCCTCGACCTTGACGATTTGCGCGCCCACGGGCGACAGCGACGCCCTGGTGTCCTTCGCTCCCCCACCGCAGCCAACCGCGGCCACGCCCGCGATCCCGATCACGATCAGCCAGTTCCTCATCGCACCCTCCACCGCTCTCCGCTCGCGAACCACCGCGACACCCGCGGCGCCGTACACGCTCGTTCCCGCAACTGTTCCCCGTCCAGTGACCGCGTCCCGCTTCCGGTACCTCTGACCACGGACCACGGGCCACGGACCACGTCGTATCCCCGCTGCCCTGCCCCCGGTTCTCACGGCAGCGCGCTCTCCGGCGACCGCCCGGCCAGCACCGCCAGACGCAGCGCCGCGGCGGTCGCATCGGCCCGGGCCACCAGTTCCCGGGTTTCCGCCTCGCGCCGCGCGGTGGTGGCGTCGAGCAGGTCGATCATCTTCACCACCCCGGTCTTGAACCGCTCCTCGGTGATCCTCTCCGCCTCGCGCGCCGCCGCCAGCGCTTTCACCGCGGTCGCCTGCCGCTGCCGCGCGGTGGTCGCCTCCTCGAACGCCTGCCGGACCTGCAGCCGGACGCCCTCCTCGAAGCGGGCCACGTCCTCGGCACCCGCCTTCGCCTCCCAGCGCGCCGCCGCCACGGCCGCCCGGTCCGACCCGCCGGCGAACACGTTGAGGGTCGCCACCGCCATGATCGAACTCGACTTGCCGTGGGAGCCGAACAGCGTGTCGTCGACCCAGTCGCTGCGCCCCACGACACCGATCTTGGGCAGGAAGGCGGCCCGGCGCACCGACGCCTCCAGCTCCCCCGCCCGCAGGCCCTGCCGTGCCGCCTCGAGGTCCTTGCGCGACGACGCCGACGACAGCCAGCCGGCGAGCCCCTCGGCGAGCGGCGTCGGCCGCGGCAGCGGATCCAGCTCCCACACCGTCCCCTGGTCCGCGCCGAGGCGGAACGCCAGGTTGGCTTCGGCGACTCGCGCGCGGCCCTGCGCCTCCTCGACGAGGTCGTCGATGTGCGCGAGTTCGACCTCGGCGCGCAGGACCTCTGAGCGCACGATCATCCCCTGCTCGGCGTAGGCGCGGGCCAGCTCGACGTGCGCCCTCACCGTGTCGCGCGCCCGCTCCAGCAGAGCGACGTACTCGCGCGCCTCCTCCACCGTCACGTACGCCTCCGCGGCCGCGAGCGCCGCCTGATTCGCGGCCCAGCTCGCGTTGTCCTTGGCCGCCGAGGCGCCGAGCTTCGCTTGCGACACCTTCCCCGACAGCTCCCCGCCGGTGTAGACCGGCAGCGACAGCTCGACGCGGCTGATCGCCGTCGTCAGGAAGTCGGGACGGTTCGGATCGCTTTGCGTGAACGCCGGGAACGAGAAGC
>JAKAFI010000376.1 GCA_021818005.1 Acidobacteriota bacterium
ACAGCCACGGAGCGTGCGCGGCGCCGCGACCAGCCCGCCCGGCCGCAGCGTCACCAGCGGTGGAACGCGGGGTGACCCTCCCGCACCGCGACGAAGACGCCGCGGCACGTGGCGGTCACCGCGCCGCCGCTCTCCAGCACGCCCTCGACCACGGCGCGATCCGCGCTCGCCTCGACGACGCGCGAGCGCACGGTGACCGGGCCGCGCGATGAGGTCGGCCGCCTGAGCACGACGCGGTACTCCGCGGTCACGGTGCACGGCGGCGCGCTCAATCCGTTTGCGAGCATCAGGTGATGCGCCGCAGTCCAGTTACAGTGACAGTCGAACAGCGTCCCGACGATCCCGCCGTTGAGGGCACCGGCGAACGCCTCGTGGCGCCGCTCGGGCGTCCACACGCAGACGACCTCGCCCCCGAGTGCGAAGCTTCGGATCCGCAACCCGTCGGGGTTGGCCGGCCCACAGCCGAAGCACCGGGTCGCGGGCGCGTAGCGCTCCTGCAGACTCTGCTCCTCGCTCATGCCGCGAGTCTACCCGCCCGCCTCGCCGGCCCAATCGGACCACGGACCACTGACCATGGACCACGTCGTTCCGGTGCCCTGTGCTCGGCCTCTACGGTAACCTGACCTTGCTGGCGATGTTGTCGCGGATCCAGTGCTCGTCCAGCCACTCGAGCGGATCGACCGACTTCCCCTGGACGAAGATCTCGAGGTGGAGGTGGTCGCCGCCGGCCAGGCCGGTCGAGCCGCTGTTCCCGATCTGCTGCCCCTTGGCGACCACGTCGCCGGGCTTGACTGAGATCGAGGACATGTGTCCGTACAGGCTCATCAGCCCGTAACCGTGGTCGATGATCACCGCGTTGCCGTAGATCACGAGCCAGCCGGCGAACACGACCCGCCCCGAGTTGGCCGCCGGCACCGGCGCGTGCTCGGTCGACGCGAGGTCGAGGCCGAGGTGCGTCTGGTGGTCCACCGCGCGGCCCTGGTAGAGGTAGGTCCGGCTCTCGGCGAACCCCGCCCGCCGCTGCGTGTCCGGCATCTGCAGGAACGCCCCGCGCCAGAGGAACGCCGGCTCGGTGTTCTTGGCGATCGCGGCGATCTTCGCGAGGACCTCCTGCCGCTCCTTACCGTTGATGCGCAGGTACTGGTCGAGCAGCGAGCCGCTGGCGTCGAACCCCGGCGTCTGGCTTGCGATCGCCGGCACGACGCGCTCGAGGAACGCGTCGGAAAGCTCGATCGTGTCGGTCTTCGGCGGCGCCTTCTTGAAGAGGTCCACGAACGGCAGCTCGCTGCGGTTGCCGGCGGCGTCCTCGGCGAACAGCCGCACCTGGCCGACGTCGTCGAGCTCCCACGGGATGGCGAAGAGGGCGAACCGCTCGCCGGGCCCGCCTCCCGGCAACGGAAACGAGAGCGACACCGTGTCTCCGGCCCGGACTCCGGAGCTCACCACGCCGTCGCCGACGCGAAACACGACGACGCCGGAGCCGCCCTGGCGGACGTAGTGCTGTCGGGAGAGGAGCTCGAGACGCGGCGGCCGTAGCAGCACGGCCATCTTCTTCTCCACCACCACCGGCGCGTGCGAGCGCAGCGGCCCGGCCATCCGGTCCGCGGTCGCGCGCACCGTCGCCTCGCCCTCCTGCAACCACGCCTGGGCGGAGCGCCCGACGGTTGCGGTCAGCTCAGCCGCGGCCGTGCGGTGGCCGCGGAACGGCGAGAACGCCCCGCCGCGCGCGAACCGCCGTTCGGTGAGCATCACCGAGCGCTCGCCTTGGACAAGCTCGAGCCTGATCGCCCCCAGACCGCCGGACGGCTCGGAGAAGTGCGCCGTGATCCGGGTGGCGGGGCCGATCGCCTCGTGGTCGCTCGTGATCACGACGGATGGCGCCGGCCCGCGGCGCAAGGCGCCCCAGGCCGCGAAACCGACGACCGCGAGCGCGACGAGCACGGCAAGCAGCCGTCCGCGGCCGCGGGAACGCTCTCCCAACGAAGCTATCGGCACGATGTCATCTCCCGCCGCGCCGCCTGGGGCCACGTCACGGCGTCGGCTGCGCCGGCGCGAACTTCGCCAGCAGGTCGCGAACCGCATCCTTGTGCACGACGAACGTGAGCATCTTCAGGCGCACGTAGTCGTCGCGGTAGAAGTAGTAGCCGTCGAACTTCCCCCACCGCGAGGAGCGCGCCGAGTCCTTGATCAGGAACCAGTCGTGGCCGTCGAGGGTGGTCCAGCCGACCAGGTGGATGCCATGGTCGTCCGTCGTGGTGTGGTTGGCAAAGCGGAACTCGCGCGCGCTCTGATCGATGTACGCCTGCGGGATGTCGAACGTCGGCACCACCGCCGCGTTCTCGAAGCCGTTGTAACCGGGCTCGGAGACGTCGCCGCCGAGCGCGACGGTGTACCCGTGCTGCACCGCGCTCTTGAGCGCCGCGTACCACTCGTCGAGCGGCACGTTGTAGTACGACGCGTCGTGCCACCAGTTGTCCGGCACCTTGTACTCGCCCCGGGTGTAGAACGGCACCGACAGCGTCGACATGAACTCGGCGTAGTCGTCGAGGTTGAGCTTGACGACGTCGGCGAGGAACTGCTTCGGGGTGTACTCGCGCCCGTCGTACGCGAAGCGCTCCGGCGGCGCGCCCATCTCGCGGTCGAGGATGACCCGGGTCATCGCCAGCACGCGCCCCTCGTCCCAGATCCCGTTCGCCTTCACCCACTGCGAGAACTCCTGCAGCTCCTTGATCAGGCGCGAGTGGTCGTAGCGCCCGTCGGGGGAGAGCAC
>JAKAFI010000377.1 GCA_021818005.1 Acidobacteriota bacterium
TCCTGCCGCTGTCGCACGACGAGGTGGTGCACGGCAAGGGGTCGCTGCTCGACAAGATGCCGGGCGACGCCTGGCAGCGCTTCGCCAACCTGCGCCTGCTGCTGGCGTACATGTGGGCGCAGCCGGGAAAGAAGCTGCTGTTCATGGGCGGCGAGTTCGGACAGTGGCGCGAGTGGCGCCACGACGAGAGCCTCGACTGGCACCTGCTCGCGGGCGCGCCGCACGAGGGAGTGCGCCGCCTGGTGGCGGACCTCAACGCGCTATACCGGCGCGAGCCCGCGCTGCACCGGCGTGACTGCGAGCCGTCGGGCTTCGAGTGGGTGGACTGCGCCGACTGGCAGGGGAGCATCATCTCGTTCCTGCGCAACGGGCCGGACGGCGAGCGGGTCCTCGTGGCGTGCAACTTCACCCCGGTCCCGCGGCTCGGCTACCGGATCGGCGTCCCGGCCGGCGGCGTCTGGAGCGAGGTCCTCAACAGCGACGCGGCCGAGTACGGCGGCGGCGGCATGGGCAACCTCGGCGCGGTCCAGGCCGAGAGCGTCCGCGCGCACGGCCGCGAGTTCTCGCTCTCGCTGCTGCTGCCGCCGCTCGCCGCGCTTTTCCTCAAGCCCGGCTGACCGTACCCGGGGGCGGTTTGCGCCGGCCTCGCAAACGAGTCAAGATGGAGTCTCAGTGCAGGCACGGTGGAGGTGCGTATGAACTACATCGACGAGATCGGGACGGCCGCCGGGGAGATCTGGGGGTTCCTGGTGACGCACGGGGCGGTCAGCCTCTCGGCTTTGGAGAAGGGTGTGGATGCGCCGCGCACCGTCGTGGCGATGGCGGTCGGCTGGCTGGCGCGCGAGGGGAAGGTTGCGATCGAGAGGCACGAGCGCGCGCTGCGGATCCGGCTGAGCTGAGGCGCGGGCCGCGCCGTCAGCGCGCCGGCTCGGCCCCACCCGCGGGGGCTTGCGCGCGGCTGCTATCCTCTCCGGGCGGCGCCTTCCGGCGCCGGCTGACCCGGAGGAGAGATGAGACGAGGCGCCGCCGTCACCGTGCTGACCGTGCTGGCCGGGCTGGGGATCGCGCCCGCGCGGTCGGAAGGCTGCACCAACCTGATCATCACCAAGGGCGCCTCGGCCGACGGCTCGACGTTCATCGCCTACGCCGCGGACTCGCACGAACTCTACGGCGAGCTCTACCTGCAGCCCGGCGGCGTGTTCCCGCCCGGGGCGATGCGCGACGTCGTCGACTGGGACTCGGGGAAGTTCCTCGGCCGCATCCCGCAGGCGCCGCGGACGTACTGGCGCGTGGGGAACATCAACGAGCACCAGGTGGCGGTCGGCGAGACCACGTTCGGCGGCCGCGAGGAGCTGGCAAAGCCCGAGAAGAAGGCGGTCGTGGACTACGGGTCGCTCATGTACATCGCGCTCGAGCGGGCGCGGACGGCGCGCGAGGCGATCCAGGTGATGACCGACCTTGCCACGAAGTATGGCTACGCCTCCGAGGGCGAGTCGTTCTCGGTCGCCGACCCGAACGAGGCGTGGATCCTCGAGATGATCGGCAAGGGCGAGGACGGGTTCGGCGCGCTCTGGGTCGCGCGCCGCATCCCCGACGGCGCCATCTCCGGCCACGCCAACCAGTCGCGCATCCACACCTTTCCCCTCCACGACCCGGCCAACTGCCTGTACGCCCCCGACGTGATCTCGTTCGCGCGGGCCAAGGGCTGGTTTGCCGGCAAGGATGAGGAGTTCTCGTTCGCCGACGCCTACGCGCCGGCCGACTTCGGCTCGCGGCGCTTCTGCGAGGCGCGGGTGTGGAGCATCTTCCGGCGTGCCGCGCCGTCGGCGAACCTGCCGTTCGACACGGCCAAGGGTGTGCCGGCGCCGCTGCCGCTCTGGATCAAGCCGGACAGGAAACTCGCCGTCGCCGACGCGATGGCGCTGATGCGCGACCACTTCGAGGGGACGCCGCTCGACATGACCAAGGACGTCGGCGCCGGGCCGTTCGCCTGCCCGTACCGGTGGCGGCCGATGGAGTGGAAGGTGGACGGGAAGACGTACCTGCACGAGCGCGCGATCTCGACGCAGCAGACCGGGTTCTCGTTCGTGGCGCAGATGCGCTCGGCGCTTCCCGACCCGATCGGCGGGGTGCTCTGGTTCGGCGTCGACGACACCTACTCGACGGTGTGGACGCCGATGTACTGCGGCATCCGCGAGGTGCCGAGGCCGTTCGCCGTCGGCGTCGCCGACCTCGACCACTTCTCGTGGGACTCGGCGTTCTGGGTGTTCAACTGGGTCGCCAACTACGCCTACTCGCGCTACTCGGACATGATCGTGGACGTCCAGACCGTGCAGCGCGAGCTCGAGGGCCGGTTCATCGCCGAGCAGCCCGAGATCGATACGGCTGCGCTCGCGCTCTACAAGCAGGCGCCGGCGCTCGCCCGCGACTACCTCACCCGCTACTCGGTCGCACAGGGCGAGATGGTGCATGCACGCTGGAAGAAACTCGGCGAGGACCTGCTCGTCAAGTACATGGACGGCAACGTCAAGGACAGCCAGGGGCACGTGACCCACCCGCCGTACCCGGAGTCGTGGTACCGCCGGATCGTGCAGGATCACGGAGCGGTCATCCAGGAGCCGCCGCCCCCCACCCCCACGCCGTAACGAGCGCCGCCGGCGTCGGACCATCTATCCGGGCGGGGGGCCCGCGGCCGCTCCACCCAACCGCCCGGCCGCTCTAGCCCCCCGTGCCCCCGCGAGCCGCGGCTGAGCCGCGTCT
>JAKAFI010000378.1 GCA_021818005.1 Acidobacteriota bacterium
GGACCAGCCGTACTCGCGTCTCGCCGACGCGCTCCTCGACACGCAGTACGTGCGCGGCGACGAACGGGTCTACGACGACAGCGGCTGGACGCTCGGCCTGGCCAGGAACCTCGAGTGCCGGCGGATCGTCAACCCGGACGTGCTCGCCGTGCCGATGCGCCCGTGGCGTGACGACGCCCCGGCCGCGGGCGCCCTCGCGGGGGCGGTGCTCGTGGTTGCCAACACGGCCGACACCGACGTCGTCCGTTTCCGCACCGCGCTCCCGAACGTGCGCATGCTCGTCGCCGAGGAGGAGATCAAGGGTCGCGAGCCGTGGCCCGCCGGCAGCGTTCTCGTGCCGCTCGACGGCCACGCGAGCGACGTCGCCGCCGCCCTCGCCAAGTTGCGCCTGCGGCATGCCGCGCTGGCGGCGATGCCGGCAGTCGCGACCCATGAGCTGGCGCTGCCGCGGATCGCGCTGCTGCACACCTGGCTCTCGACCCGGCAAGAGGGATGGTTCCGGCTCGCGTTCGAGGATCTGGGGATCCCCTACACCTACATCTCCACGCAGCAGGTCGCCAGCGACCCGGAGCTGCTGTCGCGGTTCGACGTGGTCGTGTTCCCACCCGCCGACGCGACGCCGCAGCAGATCGTCGCCGGGATGCCGCCCGGCCCGCCGCTGCCGTGGCGCAAGACCGCCCTCACCCCCAACCTCGGCGTCGACGAAACCGACGACATGCGGCCGGGCCTCGGCGCCGCGGGCGTCGCGCGCCTGGCCGCGTTCGTCGAGCGCGGCGGCCTGCTGATCACCGTGGGGGACACGGCGCGCCTGGCGATCGACTGCGGCCTCGCGCGCTGGGTCACGGTGGCCGAGACGCCGGGGCTGAAGGCGGCCGGCTCGCTGCTCGCGGCGGACGTGACCGACCGTTCCAGCCCCGTCGCGTACGGCTACGACGCCTCGCTCCCGGTCTACTTCGACGGCGCGCCGGTCTTCGCGGTCGGGGTCTTCGACCGTCCCGAGCGCGAGTCGCGGCGGCCGAGCGGGCGCGGCGGCGCTCACGACCCCGACGTGCCGCAGGGGCGGCCGTACGTCGCCCCCCCCGAGCGCCCGACGCCGACACCCGACGAGGCGGGGTTCGAGCCGCCCGAGGACTACCGCGTGTTCGCCGCGGCGTACCTCCCGCGTCCGGCCGACCGCCCGCGCGTCATCGCGGCGTTCGCGAAGCGCAGCGACGACCTCCTCCTCTCCGGCATGCTGGCGGGCGGCGACGAGATCGCCGGCAAGGCCGTCGTCGTCGACGCCCCGCTCGGCCGCGGCCACGTCCTCCTCTTCGGTTGCAACCCGATGTGGCGCGTGAGCACCCAGGGGACGTACGCGCTCGTCACCAACGCGATCTTCAACTTCAACCGGCTCGGCCTGGGCCGGCCGACCGTGGACGAGTGACCGCCGCGACCGGGCCGCGCGGAGCGCCGCGACGGCGGCCACCGCGATGCCGTATGCTCGGGACGAAAACGAGGAGACGACCACGATGATCCGCAAGATCGAGTTCGGACCCGCCGTGCACCGCGAGCCGTTCGCCGAGCCGACGCCGCTGGGGCTGATCGGCCTCGCCCTCGGCTGCGCGGCGCTGACACCGATCGCGTTCGGCTTTCGTCTGACCCCCGCCGGGCTGTCGACCGCGGCGGTGATCTGCCTCCTCTTCGGCGCCGGCTGCCAGCTCCTCGCCGGCCTCATGGGGTTCGCCAACAAAAACCTGTACGGCGGCACGCTGTTCACCGCGTTCGCGTTCAACTGGACGCTCAACTGGTGGGTGCTGAGCTCGCTGGCGCGCGGGTTCGTCCCCGACGCGGTCGTCATCCACGCCGTCGAGGCCGCCTCGCTCGTCGTCTTTCTCGTCATCACCTATGGCTTCGGGTTCTACAGCACGCTCCTGTTCGCCTTCCTCGCCGACATCGACCTCCTGTACGCGTGCAAGCTCGCGAACGCGCTCGGCGGCACGCGGGCGTTCGACCTCCCGATCGCGCTGTGCACCGTCGGCCTCGGCGCCGTGTCGCTCTGGATCGCGTTCGCGCTCCTCGTCAACCCCACGGCCGGGCGGGTCGTGTTCCCGATCGCGGGGCCGCTCTTCTCCAGCGCCCCGAGGCCCGCGTTCGACAGCTCGCGCCGGCGCGCGATCTTCGCCGCGCTCTACCGGCGCTGGCAGGAGCAGGGGTTCCGCCCGGTCGGCCTCGACGAGCTTGAGCGGGCGCTCGGGGACCGGGCCGGCGAGCGCGGCGTTCTCGCGGACGTCGAGTACCTGGCCGAACTCGGCGGGCTCGTCCTTTCCCCCGCCTCCGGCGAGCCCGGAGGGTCCGCGACGGTCCGTCTCTCCGCCGCCGGGATCGACTTCTGGGAGCAGGTGGCGCTCAAGAAGGACCAGTTCGCCTGAGCGGACGGCCGGGAGCGATCGTGATCGCGAGGTGGCTCCGGGCGCTGGCGGCTGTCGTCGCCGGCAACGCGCTGTACTTCCTCGTCGCCGCGCCCCGCCTGCCGAAGAGCTGGCGCCACCGCCCGTTCGCCCTCGATATCGGGCTCGCAATCGACTTCATGATCTGCCTCGGGCTCTACCTCGCGCTCGAACGGCTGGCCCGCGCGAAGCGGGAGCCGTAGCGTTCAGGATGCGGTGCTGCGCCGGCGGCGCGGGGTCCAGCGGTCGTGGAACCAGAACCAGAGGTGCGGCCGTGCCAGGATCTCCCGCGACACGCAGTCGTTGTAGCGCTGGGTGAGGGAGACC
>JAKAFI010000062.1 GCA_021818005.1 Acidobacteriota bacterium
TCGCGCGCCCGCCGCACCAGCTCCCCGACCGGCAGGACGATCGCGGTCGTCGAGGTGACGTGACTGAGGAAGAGGACCCTCGTGCGGCCGGTGACGCCCGACCACACGGCGTCGATGATCTCTTCCGGCGACCGGATCGGCAGCGGCAGCGGTCGGCGCACGTACTGCGCGGCCCGCTTCTCGCACACGAACGTCCACGTCCGGTCGAGGGCGCCGTACTCGTGGTCGGTCGCGAGCACCTCGTCGCCCGGCTCGAGGCGGAGGGAGCGAGCGACGGCGTTGAGCCCGGTGGTGGCGTTGGGCACGAACACGAGGTCGTCGGGGTCGGCGCCGACGAACGCGGCCAGGCGCTCGCGCGCCCCGCGCATCAAAGTGGCGAAGCGCCGTCCGAGGAACTCGACCGGCTCGGATTCGAGCTCGCGCTGCCACGATTGGTAGCGTTCGAACACCGGCCGCGGGCACGCCCCGAACGAGCCGTGGTTCAAGTACACGACGCCGGGGCGCAGCATGAAGAGCCGATAAGCGTCTGGACGCATCGAAACCTCTGGCAGCGACCTGGAGCACGGCCGCGACGTCACCTCCGGGGGGAGGTGCGACCGGCCGCGATCATACCGCCTGCAGGCTAGAATAGCTGAGGCCGATGCCCACCGAGAGTGCCCGCCGTGCCACGCTGGCCGCGACCCTCCTCGCGCTGATCGCAGGGGGGCTCGCCGTTGCGCGCGCCGGCCCTCGCACGCCCGCGGAGACCGACGCCGGCCAGCCGCGGGGAGCCGCTGCGGCGCCGGGGGGGCGTGCCGAGGAGGTGCGCTCCCCCGGCATGGGGACCGTCGTGCTGCTCGCGGCGCTGGCGGCGGCGGGCGTCGCCGTGCTCGTCGCCTGGAGGCGCGCGGTCAACGAGAAGCACACCGCGGTGCGGGCCGCCGAGCGCTGGCAAGCGCTGGCACAACGACGGATGCGCGAGACGAAGTGGCGCGGTCTCGCCGACCACGCCGGCTCGTCGGTCGTCTGCCTCGAAGGGCACCGCATCTCCGGCGCCAACCTGCGGGCGGCGCAGGAGCTCGGGCAGGGCGACGTGGCCCGGCTCGTCGGCGCCGACTTCCTGACGTTCGTGGCCGCACCCGACCGCGAGCGTCTGGCCGCCTGCGTCGAGGACCGTGTTGCGCAAGGGGGGGGCGCGGCGACGCTGGTCGTGCGCCTGGCGACCGGGGACGGGAGGACGTTCGCGGCGGAGGCGACCGTGACGCCGGCGCGCGAGCTGGAGCAGGCGGTGGTGTACGTGTCGTGGCGGGAGGCGCCGTTGCGGCAACGGGCCGAGGCGGTTCTCGATGCGGTCGCGACCGAAGTGCCGCACGGGCTGGTGGTCACCGACGGCGACGGCAACCTGATGTGGGCGAACCGGGTCGTGTTCGAGCGGACCGGGTACGAGGCGCGGCGGTTCTCGGGGCGGCCGCTGCTGCCGATCGTCGACCCACCGGCGCGACGTATCGTCCTCAGGGCGCTGGCGAGGGCGCGCCGTGGCCGGACCGGAGGGGGCGTCGCCGCGCTCCGCTGTGCGGGCGGGGAGATCTTGACGGTGGAGTTCAAGACGGCGCGGGTCGGCAACGGCTCGCCGCCGTTCGGGATCCTGTTCGTGGGCACGGAAGCCGCGGCCGGCGAGGGCGGCCGCGACCTCGGCGCGACCGCGCGCGACCGTGCGCTGTCAGAGCTCGGCACGTACCTGGCGCACAAGGTGGCGAACGATTTCCAGGCGTTGCTCGGAGCGCTGGAGAAGCTCGACAACGGAAGCGAGGCCCCGGCCCCTCTCGCCATGGCGCGGCACCTCGCGACCGGGGCGGTGGACGACCTGCGCCGGTTCGTCTCGTTGTCGAGGCGAGAGGTTGGCCCGCTGCGGCCCGTCCGGCTGTGGCCGTTGATCGAGCGGTGGCGCCAAGGAGCAGCCGCCACGCTTCCTCCCAGGGTTCGGCTCACGACCCGGCGCGAGGTCGCCGACGACCGGGTCTCCACCGACGCGCGGCAGCTCATGCTCTGGCTCGAGGTCAGCCTGGCGGCGGCGGTCGCAGCGATGGAGCTCGGTGGGGCGATCGAGGTGAGCCTGCGTGAAGGGAGCGCCCCGGGGTCGGTGCGGTTGGTCTTCTCCGACACCGGCGGGGCTGCCGAGGCGGGGACGGCCGGCGGCGGGGAGCTCTTCTTCTCGCGGCGCACGGCGCAGGCGCTCGCCGAGGTGATCGCGGCGCACCACGGCGGTCGCACCGAGCGCGGGCGCGCGGCGGGAGTCGCCGGCCGGAGCTGGATCGAGTTCGCGGCGCAGCCGACCTCCCCGTGGCCGCGGGAGGAGACGCCGGCCGGGCCGCGCGAAGGCGCGATCCTGATCGCCGACGACGAGGAGATGGTTCGCACCACGCTGGCGGCCGCACTGCGGGAGGTCGGGTACGAGGTCGTGGAGGCCAGGAACGGGTTGGAGGCGGTCGAGAGCGTACAGTCGTCGCCTGAGCGCTTCGCGCTCGTCGTGCTCGACCTCGTGATGCCCGTGATGGACGGGCGCGAGGCGCTGCGGCGCCTGCGCGCGAGCGTCCCCAAGCTCCAGGTTGTGCTCTGTACCGGTTACGATCCTATGGGAGATGAGGCACTTGCGGCAACCGCGGTGCTGATCAAGCCGTTCTCGATCGCGGAGTTTGTGGCGAAGATAAGCGAACTCACCGCGCCCGGCCGTGCGGGGGTGCGGGTGGTACCATGAACCAGTGAAGGTGTACACGCGGACCGGAGACGACGGGTCGACTGGCCTCGGTGACGGCGCCAGGGTTTCGAAGGCGAGCCGGCGCGTGGCGGCGTACGGCGCTGTCGACGAGCTGAACGCCCTCGTCGGCATGCTGCGCACCCAGCCGTTGCCGGCCCCGGCCGAGGGTGAGCTGGCGCGCGTTCAACCGCTGCTCTTCGAGGTCGGGGCGTTCCTGGCCGAGCCCGGGGGCCGGTTCGGCCTTTCTCCGGATGTGCTTCGCCCAACCTGGCTCGAGCGCTGGATCGACGGGATGGAGGGGGAGCTGGCCCCGCTGCGCAACTTCGTCCTCCCGAGCGGGTGCCCGCCAGCCGCGCTGGCGCACGTCGCGCGCACCGTGTGTCGGCGCGCGGAGCGCGAGGTTGTCGCGTTGCGCGACGGCGGCGAGGATGTCGGGGCGGTGATCCCACTGCTGAACCGTCTCTCCGATGCGTTCTTCGTCCTGGCGCGTTGGCTGAACAACCGCGCCGGGGTGGCCGACACGCCGTGGCGCGGCCACGCCTGATCGCGGGAGATGTCGGTCATGAAAGGCTTCGGCTCGGCGGTGGGGTGGGCGGTCGCGGCATGACAACGATCACGCTCTCCGAGAAGGAGCTCCGGACCCTCTCCGGCACGCTCGACGAGAACTTCAAGTACCTCTCGGAGCGCCTGCGGGTGCGGGTGGCGGCGCGCGGCGACACGGTGACTCTCGAGGGCGAGCCTGAAGCGGTGGCGGTGGCGGCCAAGCTGGTCGAGGAGCTCGGCCGGCTCGTCGCAAGCGGGTACGCGGTGGGCAAGGAGGAGTTCCGCACCGCGTTGCGGGTTCTCGAGGAGGACCCGGGTGCCGACCTGGTGCAGTTCTTTTCCGACGCCACGATCCCGGACTCGGTCAAGCGCCTGGTCGTGCCTCGCAACCTCAAGCAGCGACTGTTCATCCAGACGCTCAACACGCACGACATCGTGTTTGCGGTCGGGCCGGCGGGGACGGGAAAGACGTACCTGGCGGTGGCGATGGCGGCGGCGGCGCTGGCCGAGCACCGGGTCAAGAGGATCGTGCTCACCCGCCCGGCGGTCGAGGCGGGGGAGCGGCTCGGGTTCCTTCCCGGCGATCTGGTGGAGAAGGTCAACCCGTACCTGCGGCCGGTGTACGACGCGCTCTACGACATCCTCGGGTACGACCGGGTGGCGCGTCACCTCGAGCGCGGCGTGATCGAGATCGCCCCGCTGGCGTTCATGCGCGGGCGGACGCTCAACGACTCGTTCATGCTCCTCGACGAGGCCCAGAACACGACCCCGGAGCAGATGAAGATGTTCCTCACCCGGCTCGGGTTCCACTCGCGGGCGGCGATCACCGGCGACGTGACGCAGATCGACCTGCCGAACGAGCGGGTCTCCGGCCTCGTCCAGGCGCGGCAGATCCTCGGCCAGCTGCCGGGGATCTCGTTCTTCGACTTCGCCAAGGAGGACGTCGTCAGGCACCGGCTGGTGGAGAAGGTGGTGGCCGCCTACGAGGCGTACGACGAGGCCAGGCGCGGGAACGGCTCATGAACGGGAAGGAAGGGAAGGAAGCACGCACCACCGCGGCGCGCATCGCGGTTCGCCGCGGCGAGTTCGTGCAGCTGCGGCGCCGGCTGCTCGGGCAGGCGTGGGCGTGGTACGGATGCCTCGTCGTGCTCGGGGCGTTGCTCGTGGCGCCCGGCCGCGCGAACAAGATCCCGACGCTCAAGGCGGGGGAGATCGCTCCGACCGACGTCGTCGTCGACCGCGACGTCGTGCTCCCCGACGCCGAATCGACCGAGGAGAAGCGGCGACGTGCCAGCTTCGAGGTGCTGCCGGTCTACGACGTCGACCCGGGCGCCGCCGGCGCGCTCATGGACAAGCTGGATCGGGTTTTCCAGGAGGGGCGGAAGCGGTCGGCCGGCGACGACATCGATCTGGCGCAGCGGCTCGGTGAGGTTGGCTCGCTCGTGATCCAGCCGCGCGAGGCGGCCGTGCTGCGCGCGGCCCGCTTCTCCCCGGAGCTGCTCGGCGTCCTGCGCGAGGTCGTCGAGCGCCTGTACCAGCAAGGCGTCGTGAGCGATCGGACCGAGCTGCTCCACGCCGCCGACCGCGGCATCACCCTGCGGACCGTCGGCAAGAACCAGGAGAAGGTCGAGCTCGACGTGTACCGGTTCGTGGACGGCGGCTCCGGCCTCGCGGAGGTGGTCGAGCAGCGCCTCTCCGCCGAGCCCTCGATCCCGCGCGCCTGGCGGGCCCCCCTGGCGGCGTTGCTCGCCAGGGCGATGGTCCCCAACGTCGTCCTCGACCGCGGCCAGACGCTGGCGAGAAGGCTGAAGGCGGCGAGCTCCGTGGAGGAGGTTTCGGTGCGCCTTCCCCGCGGCAAGGTGCTCGTGCGCCGGGGCGACGAGGTGACGGCCCAGACGGCGCGCCTGCTCAGGGCCCTGGCCGAGCGCAACACGCCGACGCAGACCTACCTGCCGCTCGCCGGCGCCGGGCTGCTGCTCGCCCTGGTCGGGGCCGCCTGGCTCTTCTACCTGCGCCGGCAGAGCCCCTCGAGCGACGAGGCGCGGATCAGGTTCGGCGCGCTGATCGCCCTCACGCTGGGCACCCTGGTCCTCGAGCGGTTCTTCACGTTCCTGTCCCGCGGCGTGGCCGCGAGCCTGATGCGGGACCCGTTCGGGCACATCGAGATCTACCTGCCGGCGCTGCCGCACGGAGCGGGGCCGATCATCGCCGGCCTGATGTTCGGGCTGCCGGTGGGTGTCCTGTTCGCGGTGTCCCAGAGCGTGATGGTGGCGCTCATGCTCGGTGGCGACGTCGGGTTGGCGGTGTACGCCCTGATCTCGGGGGTCGCGGCCGCCTTCGCGTCGCAGCGCCTGAAGGAGCGCTACGTGCTGGCCAGGGTCGGAGCGGTGGTCGGCGGGGTCAACGCGGTCGCGGTGGTCGGCCTCGCGCTCTGGCACGGCAAGGTCGCGGACGCCTCGGTGCTCGGCGCGCAGGTCGCGTCGGCGGCGCTCGGCGGCGTGGTGGCGGCCGCACTCGCGAGCTTCCTGCTGCCGCTCCTCGAGACGGCGACCGGCACGATCACGGACATCCGGCTGCTCGAGCTGTCGAACCCGAACCTGCCGCTGCTGAAGCGGATGTCGCTTGAGGCGCCGGGGACGTTCCAGCACTCGCTCGCGATGGCCAACTTCGCCGAGGCGGCGGCCGAGGCGATCGGCGCCAACCCGCTGCTCGCCAGGGTGTGCTGCTACTACCACGACATCGGCAAGCTGGCCAAGCCCGAGTACTTCGTGGAGAACCAGCGCGGCGAGAACCCGCACGACCACCTGACGCCGTGGATGTCGGCGCTGGTGGTCTCGAACCACGTCAAAGCCGGTCTCGAGCTGGCGCGGGAGTACAGGCTGCCGGAGCCGATCCAGGACGCGATCACGACGCACCACGGGACCAAGCTGATCCGCTACTTCTACTCGCAGGCGAAGGCCAAGGAGGACCCGGATCACGGCGAGGTGCAGGAGACCGAGTTCCGCTACCCGGGGCCGAAACCCCGCAGCAAGGAGATGGGGATCCTCATGTTGGCGGACGCGGTGGAGGCGGGGAGCCGGACGCTGTCGGAGGCCACGCCGGGCCGGATCCAGTCGATGATCGACCAGATGGTCAAGAACATCCTCGAGGACGGCCAGCTCGACGAGTGCGAGCTCACGCTCAAGGACATCGAGCGGATCGGAGCCGCGTTCTTCTGGGTGCTCACCAACGCGTTCCACCAGCGGATCGACTACCCCGGGTTCGACTTCAACCGGAAGCGCCGTGGCTAGCGCGCACGTTCGCTTCCGCTGGCAGCTGCGGCCGGGCGGGCAACCGACCGCGGCGCTGCGGCGTCTGACGGTCGCGGCGCTCGAGCGCCTCGGCGCCGGGCCGGTCGAGGTCGGCGTCCTCGTCTGCGACGACGCCACGATCCGGACGCTCAACCGTCACTTCCGCGACAAGGACGCCCCCACCGACGTGCTCTCGTTCCCGGCGGGCTTCGCGCAGCCGGACGGCCCGATCTACCTCGGCGACGTGGCGATCTCGCTGGAAACCGCCCGGCGCCAGGCCGACGAGGCGGGCGTGACGCTCGAACGCGAGCTCGCGACGTTGCTGCTGCACGCGGTCGTCCACCTCTGCGGCTGGGACCACGAGAGCGACGGCGGCGAGATGGCTGCGCTCGAGGCACGGCTGCGGCGGGAGCTGATCGGATGACGGCGCTGGCCGCCTGGTGGGCGAACCCGGTGACCGCGATGCTGGCGGCGCTGGGCCTGCTCGTGCTGCTGGTCCTCGCCGCGACCGGGATGCTGGCGGTGGTGCGCCTCGGGGCGATCCAGCTCGGCGGCCTGCTCGTGCAGCGAGCCGGCCTGCTGCCGGGCCTCCCCCGTCGCTCCGACGCGCAGGCGAGCGTGATCGTCTTCCTGCAGGCGGGCACGGGGCTGGTCCTGGTGCTGTTCTCGCTCGTGACCGTCCGCGCCGGGCGGCTTGCGGGAGCCGGGCAGGGGACGCTGATCGCCGTTCTCGCCGCGGGATGGCTGGCGGCGCTCGCGGTAGGCCTGGTCGCCGCCCGCGGCGCGCGGGTGGAGCCCGTCGCGCTCGCGACGCTGATCGCGATCCGGCCGTGGACCGCGTTCCTGCGGGTCCTGGTCCGGCTCGAGGACGGCGAGGAGCCGGCTGCGGCGGGGGACGACGAGGAGGTGGACGAGCACGAGGTGCAGGCGTTCATCGGCGCCGGCGAGGAGGCCGGGATCCTCGAGAAGGAGGACGCCGAGCTGGTGGCCTCGATCGTCGAGCTGTCCGACACGGTCGTGCGCGAGATCATGACCCCGCGCACCGACGTGGTGGCGCTGCCGGTGAGCGCGGAGTTCGCCGAGGTCGAGCGGGCGTTCGCCGACTCGATGTTCACCCGCATCCCGGTCTACCGCGAGACGCTGGATCGGATCGAGGGCGTCGTTCACGTCAAGGACGTGCTCAGGGCGGTCGCGAACGGGACGTCGGTCGCCGCCTCGGCGCTGCTGCGCCCGGTCCTCCTGGTGCCCGAGACGAAACCCTCACGCGAGCTGTTGCGGGAGTTCCAGACGGCGCACCAGCAGATGGCGGTGGTGGTCGACGAGTACGGCGGGACCTCCGGGATCGTGACGCTGGAAGACATCCTCGAGGAGATCGTCGGGGAGATCCAGGACGAGCACCAGCGCGAGCTGCCGGAGGTCGTAGAGGAGGGCGACGGGGTCTTCCTCGTCGACGGCGCCGCGCACGTCGAGGTGCTCGAGGACCTGTTCGGCGTCGAGGTCGGCGAGGTGGGGTTCGACTCGGTCGCGGGTCTGGTGCTCGACCGCCTCGGCCACCTTCCGCGGCCCGGGGAGCGGACGCTCTGGGCCGGTCTGGAACTCGAGGTGGTCGAGGTCGACCGCCGGCGGTTGCGCCGCGTGCGGATCCGGCGGCCCGAGGGCGGCGCGTGAGCCGCTCCGGCACGATCGCCCTGCTCGGCCGCCCCAACGCGGGCAAGAGCACGCTCGTCAACGCCTTGCTCGGCGAAAAGGTGGCGATCGTCTCGGCCACGCCGCAGACGACGCGCCACCGGATCACGGGCGTCCTCACCGAGGCGCGCGGCCAGGCCGTGTTCTTCGACCTCCCCGGGGTCCACCGCCCGCTCCACCGGCTCAACGTGCAGATGATGCATGCGCTGCGCGACACCCTCGCCGAGGTGGACCTGATCCTGCAGCTGTTCGACGCCAGCGCCGACCCGGGGGCGGGCGAGGAGTTCGTCGTCGGCCTGCTCGACGGGGCGACGGCCCCGGCCGTCCTGGTCGCCAACAAGGTGGATCTCCCCGGGGTCCGCGGCCGCCTCGACGAGCGCACCGGTTTCTACACGACGAGGCACGCGTACGCCGCGGCGGTGGCGATCTCGGCGCTGACGGGGGAGGCGCTGGAGGCGCTCAAGGGCACGATCTTCGCGCTGCTCCCCGAGGGCGAGCCGTGGCTCGACCCCACGCTGACGACGACGCAGAGCGAGCGCTTCTTCGTCACCGAGCTGATCCGCGAGGCGATGCTGGAGCGGGTCAAGAAAGAACTCCCGTTCACCTCGACCGTGCACCTGCGGCAGTTCGAGGAGGAGGCGGCGGCCGCGGGCACGCTGCTGCGCATCTTCGCCGACATCGTGGTGGACCGCGACAGCCAGAAGGGGATCGTCGTCGGCCGGGCCGGCGCGATGATCAAGGAGATCGGCACGGCAGCGCGCGCCCGCATCGAGTCGCTGCTCGGGGTCAGGGTCTACCTCGACCTGCGGGTGAAGGCGCGCCCGGGGTGGCGCGAGGACGGCGGCTTTCTCTCCGAGCTCGACCATGTCGAGGCGTCGTGGACAGCTCCGGACGGCGATACGGACGAGCGGTGAGCGTCACCGTGTTCGTGGCCGCGAACTGCCCGCACTGCGGGGCGCTCCTCGACGACCTGACGCGCCGTCACGTCGACTTCGACCTCGTCGACCTCACGACCCATCCGGAAAGGCTCGTGGAGCTCGCCGCCGTCACCTGGGAGCGGCGGCTGCCCGCGGTCGTCGATCACGAGCGCTGCTCGATCGGCTTCGCGGGTCGCTCCAGCTCCTGGGCCGAGCTCGGTCTCTCGCTCCCGGGTCGGCACTCCGGATGAGCGCCTCGGCTATACTTGGCGCCGCGACGGGAGGATGTCGACGCCGATGAGTGGGACCTTGCACACCAGGGTGAAGCAGATGATCATCGACAGGCTCCAGCTCGAGGGGATGACGCCCGCCGACATCGACGACGCGGCGCCCCTGTTCGGCGACGGCCTGGGGCTGGATTCGATCGATGCGCTCGAGCTCGTGATCGGTATCGAGAAGGTCTTCGGCGTCCGGATCCAGGACGAGGAGGTCGGCGCCAAGGCGATGGCCTCGGTGAACGCCCTGGTCGAGTTCATGCGGAGCAAAGGTGTCGCCGAGGGCGACTGAGCCGATCCCCCACCGCTTCCCGTTCCGGCTGGTGGAACGGCCGCAGGCGAGCGAGTCGGAGCCCGTCGCGATCACACTTGCAACCGCCGACGGTGCCCTGACGGGCACGGGGCCGTGGCCGGCGACGCTGGTCGCCGAGGCGATGGCGCAGGCGATCCTCGTGGCGGTCGGCGCGCCGCGCGGCGGCACGTTACGCCTCGTCGGCCTCGACGATGTCGCGGTCTTCCGGCCGCTGTCGCCGGGCGATCGGCTCGAGGTCGAGGTTCGCGAGGTGGCGTCGTTCGGCGCCTTGCGGCGGTACCGTTGCCGGGGCCGGCTCGCAGGGGGCCTGGCGGCGGTGGCGGACGTCACGGTTTCGGGTTGAGACGAACGCTGCACGGGGGAGTGGACGATGCGCATCAACAGATCGGAAGAGGGCGGCACCACGATCGTCGACGTGGAGGGGACGATCAAGCTCGGCGAGTCGGCGCAACAGTTCGCCGCCGAGCTGCAGGACGTGCTCGACCGGACGTCCGGCGGCGTCGTGATCGACTTCGCGCGCATCGACTACGTCGATTCGACGGGGATCGGCGAGTTGGTCGGTTACCTGCAACGGTTCAGCCGCGCCAACCGCAAGGTGGCGCTGTTCCGGCCGCATCAGCGCCTCGAGGCGCTGCTCAAGCTGACCCGTCTGGAGACGATCTTCCCGATCTTCTGGGAGCGCGACGAGGCGCTACGGTTCGTCCGCGGGAGCGCGAGCTGACCACGTGGACCGCGCGGGCGACCGCGCGCCGCAACTCCCCGCGGCCGGGGGCAGGAAACGATGGTGCGAAAGGGGGGATTTGAACCCCCATGAGCTTGCGCTCACAAGGTCCTGAGCCTTGCGCGTCTGCCAGTTCCGCCACTTTCGCACGCGCCGCCGGGAGTTTAACGGGGGGTGGAAAAACTGTCAATGCGCCGGGCCGCGTCGCCGGCGGCGAGAGCGCAACGGAGGACGAGGATGCACCGTAGGCAGGTCGTCGCCGAGGTGAGGGCCGCGCGCGGGAACGGGATCACGCTCGCGCAGCTCGAGCGTCGCCTCGCAGCGGCATCGGAAGCGGCCGTGGAGCGCGCCGAGCTGACGCGGCTGCTGGGCGACGCCGAGACGCGGGGCGAGGTCGTGCGCGCGGGCGGCCGCGTGCTCGCGGTGGAGTACTCGGACTACTACGTCGGCGAGCTGCGCCTGACCTCGCGAGGTTTCGGGATCGTCCGGCAGGAGGAGCGTGACCTCCCCGACATCGTCGTCGCGGCCGACAAGCTCGGCAGCGCGATGGACGGCGATCAGGTCCTCGTCTACCGCGGCCCGGCTCGCCGGCGCGGAGCCCACGTGCAGGATCTCCCCGGCGAGGTCGTGCGGGTGCTGCGCCGCCGCCGCCCGACGCTGGTCGGCCGCTTCGTCCCCGACCCGGTGCAGCCGTGGGTGGACCCCTACGCCCGTCGCGTGGCGGCGCACGTGGTGCTCGCCCCCGCGCCGGTCGAGTGGCCGAGGCCGGGGGAGTTCGTCGAGGTCGCCCTGGAGGAGCCCGTGGACGCGGGGGCGGCCCGCGGCCGCCTGCTGCGCACCCTCGGCATGCCGGGCGAGAGCGGCGTCGACGAGGAGGTCGTGCTGGCCGAGCTCGGGATCCCGGTGGAGTTCCCGCCCGAGGTCGAGCTGGCGGCGGCGTCGCTCCCCGACCGGGTCGGAGCCGGCGACCTCGACGGGCGGGCCGACCACCGCGGCCACCCGGCCGTCACGATCGACGGGGCGAGCGCTCGCGACTTCGACGATGCGGTCGTCGCGTTCCCGGGGGCCGGCGGGGCGATCGAGGTCTTCGTCCACATCGCCGACGTCTCCCACTACGTGCGGCCGGGCGCCGCCCTCGACGCCGCCGCGCGCGAGCGGGGGACCAGCGTCTACCTGCCCGGTCGCTGCGTGCCGATGCTGCCGGAGAAGCTCTCCAACCACCTCTGCTCGCTGGTCGCCGGCGAGGACCGCCTGGCGTTCTCCGTCCGGTTCCTCGTGGCCGAGGACGGAGCGGTGGAGGGATACCGCGCCGAACGAAGCGTCTTTCGCTCCCGCCGCCGCTGCACCTACGACGAGGTGTTCGAATGGCTCGAGCACGGCGCGTTCCCGGCGGAGGTGGCGCCGGACGTGCGGCGCTCGCTCGAGCTCCTCGACGCGGCGGCGCAGCGCCTCGGCCGGCGGCGGCGCGAGCGCGGCTCGATCGACTTCGACCTCCCCGAGCCGGAGATCGTGCTCGACCCCGAAGGGTTCATGACGGGCGTGCAGGCCGCGCCGCGCCACCGCGCCCACCGCCTCATCGAGGAGCTGATGATCGCGGCGAACGAGTGCGTCGCCCGCCTGCTGGTGTGGGGGCGGCAGCCGGGACTGTTCCGCGTGCACGAGCGCCCGTCGGCGGGAAGGCTCGCGGAGCTGCAGGCGGTGTTGGCCGAGTTCGACCTCGCGCTGGGGGGCGACCTCGACGAGCTGCCGCCGCGGGAGCTGCAGCGCGTCCTCGACGAGATCGCGGGCAAGCCGGAGGAGCGCTTCCTGCAGACGCTGGTCCTGCGCTCGCTGGCGCGGGCGGCGTACGCGCCGGCGTGCAAGGGCCACTACGCGCTCGCCACCGAGTTCTACCTGCACTTCACGTCGCCGATCCGCCGCTATCCGGACCTCGTGGTGCACCGCTTCCTCGGGTGGCTGCTGTCGCAGGGGATGCTGCAAGGGGCGGATCGGGCGCTCGCCGAGGCGGAGCTCGAGGACCTGGCGCAGCACTGCTCGTCCACCGAGCGGCGCGCCGACGAGGCCGAGCGCGAGGTGGTGAAGTGGAAGCAGCTCGAGTTCATGCGCTCCCGCGTCGGCGAGGAGTTCTCCGGGCACGTGACCGGCGTCGTGGCGTTCGGCCTGTTCGTCCAGCTCGAGGAGGCGTACGTCGAAGGTCTCGTCCACGTCAGCGACCTCAAGGACGACTTCTACCG
>JAKAFI010000379.1 GCA_021818005.1 Acidobacteriota bacterium
CGGTGACGAGCTGCTGGATCTTGGCCGCCGACGCGTTGAGCGAGTGCTCGAGCGCGTAGCGGAACGTCACCATCCCCTCGTAGCGCCGGTAGTAGTTGAGCGGCACGTAGGTGAGGAGGCCCTTGTCGTCGGGGAGCAGCGCGGGGCCGTCGAAGATGATGTCCGCCGGCGAGAACCCGTGCTCCCACGCCGCCGTGTACACGAACGGCTTGAACGCCGAACCGCACTGGCGCTTGGCCTGGATCGCGCGGTCGAACTGCGAGCGGGAGAAGTCGAAGCCGCCGACCAGCGCCAGGATCGCCCCGGTGCGGTTGTCGAGCGCCACCATCGCCCCCTCGACCCTGGGCTCGGGGAGGAGCTCGACCTTGATCGGCCTCGCCCGGTCGGCGGGCACGTCGCCGAGGCGCACGAGCACGACGTCGCCGCGCTTGAGCAGCCGCAGCAGGTTCGTCCGGCCGGTCCAGCTCGCGCCCGCGACCGGGAGGACCGCCGGGCGGCCCGCGATCAGCAGCGCGGCGCTCGTGGCCTGCACGTCGGCCGCGACGGCGTAGACCAGCTCCCCCTTCTGCCAGCGGATGAACGGCCACGTCTCGTCGCGGTACTCCTGCGGGTCCTTGACCCCGAGGGCGAGCGCGTTGCGGCGCGCGCCCGGCCACCCGAGCTGCTCCTGCACCCCGACCAGCCCCTCGCGCAGCGCGTGTTCGGCGAACCCCTGCAGCGTCGGGTCGAGCGTCGTGTCGACCTCGAGGCCGCCCTCGAGCATCTTCTTGCTGCCGAAGCGCGACTCGATCGAGCGCCGCACCTCCTCGACGAAGTAGGCGGCGGTCGCGTTGCGGTCGTGGTGCGCCGCGGCGCCGAGCGGCGCCTGGCGGGCGGCCTGCCACTGCGCCTTGGTGATGTACTTCTCGGCGAGCATGCGGTCGAGCACGTGGTTGCGGCGCTCGAGGGCGCGCTTGGGGTAGTCGATCGGCGACAGCTCGCCGGGGCGCTGCGGCAGGCCGGCGAGCAACGCCGCCTCCGGCAGCGTCAGCTCCATCGCCGACTTGCCGAAGTAGAACTGCGAGGCGGCCTCGACGCCGTAGTTGCCGTGGCCGAAGTTCACCTGGTTGGCGTACATCGTGAAGATCTGGTCCTTGGAGAAGCGTTGCTCGATCTCGATCGCGAGCAGCATCTCCTTGATCTTGCGGGCGAGCTTCTTCTCCCGCGACAGCATCCCGAGCGAGCGGGTGAGCTGCTGCGTGAGCGTCGACGCGCCCTGCGACCAGCGCCCGGTGACGAGGTTGCGCAGCGCCGCGCGCACGATCCCCTCCGGGTCGACGCCGGTGTGGCGGTAGAAGTTGGCGTCCTCGACCGCGATCACCGCGTCGCGGAAGACCGCCGGGATCTCCTCGCTGCCGACCGGGATGCGCCGCTCGGCGGAGAACGAGCCGAGGACCGAGCCGTCGCGCGCCAGCACGCGCGTCGAGGCGGCCGGGTGGTACGAGGTGAGCGCCTCGACCGCCGGGATGTCGACGAAACGCGAGAGCACGAGGCCGATCACGGCCCCGATGCCGAGCCCGATGAACGTCCCCACCAGCAGCCAACGCAGCAGCGTCCGACCCATCCGGCGGAGCTTGAGCGCGCGCCCCGCGGCTGTCAAGTTGGAGCTGCGCGCGGCACGTTACACTGGCCGGCGTGACGAGCGTGGCCGTGCTGACCGCGAGGCCGGAGCTGCCGGTGCACCGCGAGCTGCGCGACGCGGGCGCGGCGGCCGGCGTCCGCGTCGAGGTCCTCGACGCGCTCGCGCTCGCGGCGCAGGAGACGCCGCCGCGCCTGTGGCGGGGCGGCGCGCCGCTCGCCGTCGCGGGGCTCGGCGCGGTCCTCCCCCGCGTCGGCAACTGGCGGCCGGAGACCGTCCTCGCGGCGCTCGACGTGCTGCGCGCGCTGGGCGTCGCCGCGCTCAACGAACCCGACGCGATCCGCGTCGGCCGCGACCACTGGCGCACGGCGCGGGCGCTGGCGGCGGCCGGCGTGCCGCACCCCGAGACCGTCGCCGGCTCGGAGCCGGAGGCGCTGGCGGCCGCGACCGCGGCCGCGCTCGGCTTCCCGGTGGTCGTCAAGCAGCGCGCCTCGCGGCGCGGCGTCGGTGTGATCCGCTGCGCCGGCGCCGCCGAGCTCGAGGCGGTGCTCGACTCGCTCTGGCGGGTCGGCGACGAGGCCGTCGTGCAGCGTTTCTGCCCCCCCGGCGGGGTGAGCCGCCGCGTGCTCGTGCTCGACGGCGAGCCGCTCGGGGCCACCGAGCACCGCGCAGCGGCGGGCGAGTTCCGCGCCAACGCGGCGCGCGGCGCCGCGGTGCGAGCCGTCGTGCTCGACGACGAGCTCACTCGTCTGGCGCTCGCCGCGACCGCGGCGCTCGGCCTCGGCTTCGCCGGCGTCGACCTGATCCCGGACGGCGACGGCTGGGTCGTCGGCGAGGTCAACCCCTCGCCCGGCTGGGCCCACTTCGCCGCGGCGACCGGGGTGCCGGTGGCGGCCCGCGTGGTCGCGGCGCTGGCGCGGCGGGGCGGCCGGTGAACGACCCGTTCGCCTGCGCCGCCGAGGTTCGCCTCAAGCCGGGCCGCGACGCGTCGGTGCGCCGGCACCACCCGTGGGTGTACCGCGGCGCGCTCGCCGGCCCGGCGCCGGCGGGGGCGGCGCCGGTGCGCGTGACCGCGGCGAACGGGCGGCCGCTCGGGACCGC
>JAKAFI010000380.1 GCA_021818005.1 Acidobacteriota bacterium
CGAGGTGCTGCGCGCGACGTTCGGCCCCGCCGCCGGCCGCGAGCTGGTGGCGCTCGACACCACCGATCCAGACCGCGTCGCCGACACCCTCGCCCCGCTCGACCCGGCGCAGCTCGCCGTGGTCGCGATCAGCAAGTCGGGCACGACCGCCGAGACCTCGGCGCTGCTCGAGATCGTGTGGCAGCGCCTGGCGGCGGCGCTCGGCGGGCGCGCCGGCGGCCGCTGCGTCGCGATTACCGAACCGGGCACGGCGCTCGCGCGCCTCGCTCGCGAGCGCCGCTTCCGCGCCGTCCTCGACCACCCGGTGGACGTCGGGGGGCGCTACTCCGCGCTCTCGCCCGTGGGGATCTTCCCCGCGGTCTGGCTCGGCGTCCCGGTCGAGGAGCTGCTCGCGGCCGGCGAGCGTGCGCTGCTCGGGCTCGGCGACGGCCACCCGGCGGTCGAGCTGGCGCTGCTGGCCGCGGCGACCGCGCATGAAGGCTGGGGCAAGCTGGCGTGGGCCGCGTCCCCGTCGTTGGCCCCGCTCGGCGTCTGGTTCGAACAACTGGTCGCCGAGAGTACAGGCAAGGACGGGCGCGGGATCCTCCCGGTCGTGCTGGACGGACCGCCACGGGCCGGCTCCGCGTGGCCGGGCACGGTGTTCCTCTCGCCGCGCCGCGCCGGCGAGGACACGGCCGAGCTCGACCGCGCGCTCGACGAGGCCGCGGCGACCGACCCGGTCGCGCGCTGGCGCCTGGCGGCCGACGGGCTCGGCGAAGCGTTCGTCACGCTCGAGCTCGCGACCGCGCTGGCCGGCTTCCTGATCGGCGTCGACCCGTTCGACGAGCCCGACGTTGTGCGCGCCAAGGAGCGCGCCCGCGCCGCCCTCGCCAGCGGCCGCCTGTCGGCGCCCGAGCCCACGCCGGACGCCCGCGCTGCCCTCGCCGACCACCTGCGCGGTGTCACCGCGGACGACGCGATCGTGCTGCTCGCCTACCTCCCCGAGCGGCCGGCCGTGGCGGCCGCGCTGCGGGCGCTCGCGCGCGCCGTCTCGGACTCGCTGCGGGTCCCGGTGACCGCGGCGTTCGGCCCGCGCTACCTGCACTCGACCGGTCAGCTGCACAAGGGCGGCCCGGCGCACATCGTCCCCGTCGTGCTGACGGCGCCGCCGTTGGCCGACCTCGCGATCCCCGGCCAGGCGCACACGCTCGGACAGCTCCGGCTCGCCCAGGCGATCGGCGACATCGAGGCGCTGACCGAGGTCGGCCGCAAGGTGCTGCACCTCCGCCTGGCCGGCGACGCCGCGGCCGCGCTCGCCGCGCTCGTCGAGGGGTGGTAGCGGAGAGAGAGAATCTAAGGTGCGCGGGCGAGGGCGCCCGCGCCACAGGGCGCTGGGCGCCCGCGCCACAGGGCGCTGGACGCCGGCGCCACAGGGTGCCGGCGCCCGCCGCCACAGGGTGCAGGCGCCCGCGCCACAGGGTGCAGGCGCCCGCGCCACTGGCGGCCGGGTCGGCGTCACGGCGCGGACCAGAGGATCAGCTCGCCCGGCAGCGCGGCGGCGAGCGGCGCCGTCAGCTCGGCGAGCTCCGCCGCCGGCAGCGGCGGCAGGTGCACCAGGACGAGGCGGTCGCAGCGCAGCGCCGGCGCCAACTCAAGCCAGTCGAGGATGTGCGCGTGCCGCGCCAAGCGCGCGGCGATGCGGCGGTTCTTCCCGACGAAGGTGCACTCCGCCACCGCCACGGCCGCGTCGAGCAACCCCGGCTCGGCGGCGAACGGCGCCACGGTGCTGTCGCCGGAGTAGACGAGGCACGGCCGCGGCTCCCCTGCCCGGCGCACGCTCCAGCCGAGCGTCTCGACACCGTGGTCGACGGCGAACGCCGTCGCCACGCCGCCGGGCACGCGCACGGCGTCGCCCGGCGCGACGGCGAGCACGGTGTCCTCGAGGCGGAGACGCTTGCGCACCGCTTCCATCCCCGGCATCACGGCGAGCGCAGCGAGCAGCGCCGCGGCCACCCCGGGCGGCGCCGCGATCCGGGGCGGGACGCCGCCGTGAAAACGGGCGCGCACGTTGAGGTAGGCCAAGACGCCCGCCAGATGGTCGAGGTGGCCGTGGGACAGCAGTACGACCGGCTGCGCCGCGATCCGCGGCGTGAGCCGTCCGATGTCGAGGGCGACGCCGAGCTCCGGGACCGCGAACGCGGTCGCGCGCGCCGCGACCGAGGCGCCCGAGAGCGTGAGGCCGCCGAGCTCGACCTCGAGCTCGACCGGGGCGCCGGTCTGGGCGACCCGCGGCTGCGATGGGCTCCTCACGCCGGGGATTCTACCGGCTCTACCTCGCCGGCTCCCGGGTCATGGGGATGACGCCCGGTCGCGTTCCCGGCTCCCGGGTTCCGCGGCCAGTCTGCACCTGCGTTCGTTCGTGTCCCGGCAGCCGCTCGTCGCCACGGTCTCGGGCGCGTCCCCTCAGGGGGCCTCGCCGCCGGGGACGGCCTCGGCCGCGGGCTTGGCGGTCTTGCGCGAGCGGCGGCGCGGGCGGCGCGCCTTCTCGGTCGGCTTGGCCTCCGCCGCGGGCTCGATGTGCGCGGGCGCGGAGGGCGTCTCGCCGCTGCCGGCGTCGAAGCCGGTGACGACGTAGGTGCCGGAGCGCTGGTCGCGCCGCAGCTTGACGACGTGGTGCTTCTCCGCGTCCTCGAGCAGCGCGGAGAACGTCGAGTACCCGAAGTACTCCTCGTTG
>JAKAFI010000063.1 GCA_021818005.1 Acidobacteriota bacterium
TCGACCGCACCGACAAGGACGTCGCCGGCGAGGCCGACGTCCACAGCGGCGCGTTCGGGCTCGTCGTCGCCTACCACGACGGCTCGCGCGAGATCGCCTGGCGGCACGGCACCGACTACGCGCCTGCGAGTGTGACCCGCGACGCCAAGGGTTGGAGCGCCACGGCGTCGCTGGCGCTCGGCCGCGCGTTCACGGCGCGCGTCGGGTATGACGACTCCAGCTTCGAGAGGTACGTGTTCCGCACCGACCCGAGAACGGTCAGGCGGCTGTGGGCGAAGCTCTCGGCGCGCCCGGCCGCCGGCTGGGAGATCGACGCGCACGGGTCGCGCGAGCGCGTGGACAACCCCGCGCAGGTGGCGGCGCTCAACCGCCCCACCGACGCGCTCGGCGTCGCGGCCACGTACACTGCCACTGGCGGCGCGTTCGCGAGCCTGAGCGTCGATTCGCTGAAGGTCACGAGCGACGTCGCGATCTCGTACTGGGCGCCGGCGCTGACCGAGGCGGTGTCGCACTACGAGACCGACCTGCTGACGACCAGCCTGCGCGCCGCGCTGCCGATCGGCAAGGCCGTCCGTCTCACCGGCGGCGGCCTCTACCTCAAGGACCGCGGTGACACGCTGCCGTTCACCGCGAAGGCGTACGACCTCGAGGTCGAGACGCCGGGCCCGTTCGCCACCAGGCTCGCGGTGTTCGGCAACCACTGGACGTACGACCTCAGGAGCCTGCCGGATCAGAACTACGACGTCACCCGCTACGGGATCTCCGTGCGGCGGAGGTTCTAACACCATGCGCAAGAGCTTGCTCGCTTCGATCGCCTTCCTCGCCGCCACACCGCTGCTCGCGGCGCTGCCCAAGGGTTGGGTCGGCCGGGAAACCTGCGCCACCTGCCACGAAGACACCGCCAAGGCGTTCGTCGCCGGCCCGCACGGGCGCGCGATGGCGGAGCGCGCGCCGAAGAATCTGCTCAAGCTCGAGGGGAGCGCGCTCGACCTCTCCTGCGAGTCGTGCCACGGACCCGGCGAAGCGCACGCCAACGACCCGAGCACAACGAATATCCGCACGCTCAAAGGGGCGAGCACCCGCGAGGCCTCGGCCGGGTGCGTGCTCTGCCATGCGGCCCAGAAGGAAGGGCTGGCGATGCGCACCCCGGCGCACGAGCGGGCGGGGATCGCCTGCCTCGATTGCCACGTCTCCGGCCACGCGGCGCCCGCCGCCGAGCCGCTGCTGGCGCGCCCCCGCGCCACGCTGTGCACCCCCTGCCACGCGACCGAGGCGGCGCAGTTCGCTCTGCCGTACGCGCACCGCGAGGGCACCCGGCCGTTCGAGTGCACCTCCTGCCACAGCGTCCACGGCGGCACCACGGTTCGCGGCCGCATCGAGGAGGACGGGCAGCAGCGCTGCGTGACGTGCCACACCGAAAAAGCGGGTCCGCACGTCTACCCGCACCCGCCGCTGGCGGTCGACGGCTGCGCCGCGTGCCACCGCCCGCACGGCTCGCCGAACCCGTTCATGCTCACCCGCCCTTCGACGACGCAGCTCTGCCTCGAGTGCCACACCGACACGCCGTCGTTCCACGACCTCTCGCAGCCAGCGTTCCGCTCGTGTGTCAGCTGTCACGAGGCGGTCCACGGTTCGCAACGAGACCCAAAGCTCTTCCAGGAGTAGCAGTGGGGAAGACCCAGAAAGGAGAAACGATTTATGCGTAAGGCAACGGTAGTTCTGGCCGCCATGCTGCTCGCGAGCACAGCGATGGCGGGGTCCAACATGGTTCGCTCGCACCTGCCAATGGGGACGAAGAAGAACATGAGCGTCGACCTCGCCGGCCTGTCGGCGAGGCTCACGGCACTGTACGGCAGCCCGGCAGCCGCTTCGTACCTCGGTGCCGACGTCTGCCTCGCCTGCCATGGCGATGACAAGGCCACCTGGAGGAACACGCGGCATGCGCAGGCGCTGCGCCGGCCGATGGGCCAGTGGACGCTCGTGGACGGCAAGGGCGTCATCGCCAACCAGGCGCACGGAACGAAGGACGACTTCATGATGGGGGTCGACCTCGCCACCGTGGGCTCGTTCTCGGCGTACGGCGCCAACGCGCCGAAGCTGTCGTACGACGCCGCCACCGACAAGTACTACATGACGATCGGCGCCCTGAAGTGCCAGCTGGTCGCGACGTGGACCGGCAGCGCCGGTCAGGACGGCCAGCGCTACATCCTCCGCGTCCCGGTCACCGACACCGACACCAAGTTCTCCAAGGCGCTGTACTTCGCGCCAGCGACGTACTCGCGCAGCCAGGGCTGGATGCCGGCGTCGGGGTGGTACGACTCCAGCTACACCCCGAAGTTCGGCGCGAGCACGACCTCCTCGCAGCTCGTCGCCGCCGGCGGACCCTCGAGCCATACCAAGAACTGCGTCGGCTGCCATGTGACCGGCGTCCGCTCGATCTCGATCGACGCGGCCGGCGAGGCCGTGTTCCAGGGGTTCTACGCGACGCTGTACAACAGCAACGACCCGGACTACGTGGACTACAACGGCGACGGCAACCTGCTGCTCACCGGCATCGAGTGCGAGGCCTGCCACGGCCCGGGCGCGCAGCACGTCCTCGGCGGGGGCGACATCAGCAAGATCGTCAACCCGGCCAAGCTGACCGGCGCGCAGTCCGCCGAGATCTGCGGCCAGTGCCACATCCGCGGCAAGTCCGTCCCGGCCGGGACGTACGCGTGGCCGTACCACGACGACACCGGCACGATGTGGCAGCCGCAGCCGGTCAACACGGCATGGATCCCGCTCGCGAGCTTCCAGGGCACCGGCGCTCTTACCTACTGGGGCGACGGCGTGCTTCCTTCCAACCCGCGTCCCTGGGACCAGTACATGCTCTCGGCGCACGGGCAGACCCACTACGGTCAGAACGGCTCCTCCGAGCCGTGCTCGGCGTGCCACGACCCGCACGACAAGCAGCAAGTGGCCCAGCTGAACACCTCGATCACCGATGCCCGCAGTGGGCTCGTCATCGCAACCTCGCCCGAGAACGATACCCTCTGCCTCGCGTGCCACGCGACGCACGGACCGTTCGCCAACATCACCAAGGCGCAGGTCGCCGACTTCGCCACCAACGAGGAAGCGATCGGCGCGGTGGTCTCCGCTCACACCAACCACCCGTTCGCCCCGGAGCGCATCATGGGGTTGTCGCGCTGCACGACGTGCCACATGTCGTCGACCGGCGGCCACACCTGGTTCGCCACCAAGCCCCAGGACACCCTCACCTACATGAACTCGGGTGTGAAGGACTCGAAGGGGAACTACGTCGGCTACCCGAACGCGTGCGCCGACTCGTGCCACAACTCTCTGGTCAACATTTTCGGCCTCGGCCTCGACCCGTCGCCGTCGACGTGGACCAAGGACTACGACAAGAACCTCGCGACCATCCTCGTCACCTACTACGGCCCCGGCGGGACGTGGTGGAACACGACGCCGACGCCGTAACCGCTCGTTGATCGCGGCACGGTTTCATTCGCGGGGGGCACACGCCCCCCGCTTTTCTTTTCCTCATCTCCTCATCTTCCAAGCCTCGGCCTCCGACCTACCCGGCGCCCCGCTGCGACTCGCCGGCTCGGGCATCAAGATTGGACATCTCTCAGATTGTTTCGGCGTAGTTGAGATACCGTGCTTCACAAGCGCTTCCATTACAAACTCTTGACAAGTCTGGTGAATGGCATTAACTTGACGCTCGTCACCGTAGCGGCACGGCGGGACTCCGCCGGACCGGACACGGAAGGGGGATGAGGCAATGATGCTACTTCAGGTTGGTATGACGCTGCTGGCGGGGAGCAACCTGTTGGCGTCGTCACACGCGGGCGCCACCGTGACACGGCGGTTGCACGCGGCGGTGGACCCGAAGATGTTCACGTCGGCGCAGGCGGAGCACTACCTGACCGCGCAGCAGCTGGCGTACATCCGGCCGGGCCTGAACATCACCGTGAACAGCGTCGTCATCGGCGCCGACAACAAGCCGGTCGTGGACGTCACGTTCACCGACGACGGCAACCAGCCGCTCGACCGAGCGGGAGTGCTCACGCCGGGAGCGGTTTCGATGTCGTTCATCCTCGACTGGTACGACCCGGCGACCCGTCACTACACCGACTACTTCACCAATACGGTGACGAGCCCGATCACGCACAACACCGCACAGCAGGCGACGACGGCGGCGGGCACCTGGGAGGACCTCGGCACCGGGCACGCGCGCTTCCACTTCACCAAGGCGCTGCCGACCGGGTACGACGTGACGAAGACGCACACGCTCGGCATCTACGCCACGCGCATCATCAACCTCACCGACCCGATCACGATCAGCAAGACGTACGTCAAGGACGTCGAGTACGACTTCCGCCCCGACGGCCAGCCGGTCACCGACACCTGGAACAAGATGACCGACGCGACGTGCAACCAGTGCCACGACCCGCTCGCCGCCCACGGCGAGACCGGCCGCCAGGACATCAAGCTCTGCGTCCTCTGCCACAACCCCCAGACCGTCGACCCCGACACCGGCAACAGCGTCGACGCCAAGGTGATGATCCACAAGATCCACATGGGGAGCAGCCTCCCCTCGGTCCAGGCCGGCCATCCGTACCAGATCATCGGCTACCGGCAGTCGGTCGCCGACTTCTCTGACGTCGTCTTCCCGCAGGACATCCGCAACTGCACCACCTGCCACCAGCCGAGCTCCCCGCAGGGGTACGTCTGGTACTCGTTCCCGTCGCGGGCGGCGTGCGGCTCCTGCCACGACGCGATCGACTGGACGACCGGCGCCAACCACAAGGGCGGCCCGCAGGCCGACGACTCGGCGTGCGCCTCCTGCCACCAGCCCCAGGGCGAGAACGACTTCGACGCCTCGATCATCGGCGCGCACGTGATCCCGACCCGGGCGGCGCAGCTCAAGGGCCTGAACATCCAGATCATCGGCATGACCAACGTGGCGCCGGGGAGCAAGCCGACGGTGACGTTCGCCGTGACCAACAACGACGGCTCGTTCGTCGACCCCTCGACGCTTTCGAGCTTCAGCTTCATCTTCGGCGGTCCGACGACCGAGTACACCGGCTACCTCTCCGAGCGCGTCGGCAAGAACGCGGTCTCGACCGGCACCAGCTCCACGTTCACGTTCCCGGACGCGATCCCGGCGGACGCCACCGGCACCTGGACGCTGTCGGCCGACCTCTACCGCATCATCACGCTCAACCCGGCCCCCGAGACGGCGAGCGAGGCGACGGTGCGTGAGGCGGCGCAGAACCCGATCTACGACGTGGCGGTCACCGACGCCCAGCCGGTGGCGCGCCGCACCGTGGTCGACATCAACAAGTGCAACGTCTGCCACAACCAGCTCGCGCTCCACGGCGGCCAGCGCTTCAAGGTCGAGGAGTGTGTGATCTGCCACAACCCCGAGAACAACGACGCCACCTACCGGCCCGCCGACCAGGCGCCGCCGGAGACGATCCACTTCAAGTACCTGATCCACCGCATCCACACCGGCGAGAACATGACGATCCCGTACACGATCTACGGCTACCACGGGAGCGTCAACACCTTCAACGACGTGCTCTTCCCCGGCGACCGCCGCGACTGCTTGAAGTGCCACGCGGACGTCCCGTCCGGCCAGCAGCAGACGTTCGAGGTGCCGCTGCCCGACGGCGTGCTGCCGACGCCGACGCTGCGCAACCCGTACGTCCAGCTCATGCAGCCGACCGCGGCGGCGTGCCTCTCCTGCCACGACGAGCGGCAGGCGGCGGCGCACGCGGTCACGATGACGGCGACGTTCGGCGAGGCGTGCGAGGTCTGCCACGGCACCGACTCCGACTTCGCCGTCGCCAAGGTTCACGCGCGGTAGCAACGGACCACCTCGCGGGCGGCCGCCGTGGCCGCCCGCGAGCGTCCGATGAAAGGTGGATCGGATGCGCACATGGCATCGACTTTTCAGCGCCCTCAGCGTGTTGCTCCTCGTCGGCCTGGGGACGGCGTACGCCGCCGACCAGCCGGCGAAGAGCACCGGCGTGGCCGCCTTCGCTCCGTGCTCCGACTGTCACGACACCGTGGCGGCGCACTTCCCGAACAACCCGCACGCGCGCCTCGGCACTACCAAGGCCGTGTGCGAGAGCTGCCACGGCGATACCACGAAGCACCTCGCCAACCCCGACGCGAGCACGATCGCGGTGCCCAAGGGCGCCGCAGGGGCGAAGGTTTGCCTCTCGTGTCACCAATCCTCACCTGAATTCGACCGCACGGCGCACGGTTTCCACGCCGCCGCGTCGGTCAACTGCACCGACTGCCACTCCGTGCACAGCCCGGCCAAGGGCGCAACGGCGCTGCTGCGCGACAACCCCTCGACCACGCTGTGCGTCGGCTGTCACCCGGCGCAGAAGGCCGACTTCGAACGGCCCTACCACCACCACCTGGCGCGCAGCGGCATGGAGTGCGTCTCCTGCCACAACCCGCACGGCGGCCGCGGCGAGCACAACCTGAAGAAGACGGCCTCCGGCGAACTGCCGTGCCTGTCGTGCCACGCCGAGAAGCAGGGACCGTTCGTGTTCTCGCACGTGTCGGGCTTCGAGGGCAACTGCCTCTCCTGCCACGAGCCGCACGGCTCCAACAACCCCAAGATGCTCATCCGGGCGCGGGTCGACCAGCTCTGTCTCGAGTGCCACACGACACTGCCCGCCGGCACGCTCGGAGCGCAGCCGCCGTCGTTCCACGACCTGCGCAGCGCGCGCTATCAGAACTGCACGGTCTGCCACGTCGCGATCCACGGTTCGAACAGCTCCCCGATGCTGCTGAAATAGGAGACGAGCGATGACCAAGCGTTTCGCATACTTCGTGGGTCTGCTCGTGGTCGCGTCGTGGGGCGCCACCGCGTCCGCGCAGTCGACCCAGTTCTCCCTCGACCTCGGCCAGCAGTGGACGCACATCACCGGCAACAACGGCGTCTACCGCAGCCAGATCAACGAGGGCCAGGGGCTGCTGCTGCGCTCGTTCTCGCTGACGACCGTGGACAACTCCGACGGTCCGAAGCTCTTCGACCACCTGCGCATCGACGCGTCCGGGATCGGCGCCGAGCCGCAGGCCAGCTTCCGCCTGACCGCCGGCCTGGCGCACGCGTACGACATGCGCCTCTCCTACCGCCACTCCGAGTTCTACAACTCGCTGCCCGACTTCGCCAACCCGCTGTTCGCGTCCGGCGTCGTCCCCGGCGAGCAGACGATCAACCGCGCCCTCGACACGGTCAACCTCGACCTCACGTTCCTGCCCGACAGCGCGGTGAGCCCGCTGTTCGGCTACCAGCTGGTTCGCTACTCGGGCTCGGCCCGCACGACCGCGACGGTGGGGCAGGACGAGTTCCGCCTCCTCTCCAACCTCGGCGAGACCACGCAGGAGTTCCGCGGCGGGATCGCCTTCAAGGTCGGCAGCTTCTCCGGCCGGGTCCTGCAGGGCTGGCGGGTGTACAACTCCACCCAGGCCGACAGCCTCCTCCCCGGCGCCGGCGGCGGCAACAACACGCGGCCCGTGCTCGGCCAGCCGATCAGCCTCACCACCTATCTCGACAACACCCACACGAAGGGCACGACGCCGATCACCACCGGATACGTCACCGGCCGTCTCGCCGACGGCGTCCGCCTCGTGGCCTCGTTCACCCGCGCCGACTTCAACACCGACACGACGGACCAGGAGTCCGCGTGGGGCACGCTGGCGTCGTTCAAGCTCTCCCGCTTCTACTCCGGCTTGTCGGAGGCGGTGCAGTCCCGCGCCGAGAGCGTCGACTGGCAGGGGAACGCCCGCATCGAGGCGACGATCGTGGACGGTCTCGACCTCACGGTCGGCTACACCAAGCGCCACCGCGACCTCGACGGGCTGGGGACGATCGCCGACCTGTACATCAACACGGTCAACTTCTCCGGTGCCGACCCCAAGAACCTTTCAACTCTGCTCGGCGTCCAGGACGCGATGGAGCGCAACGAGAACGTGGCGGAGTTCCGCCTCTCCTCGAGCAACCTCGGCCCGTTGCAACTGTGGGCCGGGTGGGCGCGCGCCAACCAGTCGCTGACCGTGTCGCCCGCGGCCGCCGAGATCGTGGTCCCCGGCGGCCAGGCCGGCCGCTACGACCGCCAGGTCAAGCGGACCACGGCGGGCGCGACGCTGGCGCTCGCCACCGTCAGGCTGTCCGTCGACTACAAGAAGGATGACGCGGACAACGCGGTCGTCCGCACCGACTACCTCAACCTCGAGCGCTGGCGCGGGCGCGCCAGCTGGCGGGCCGGCAGCTTCCTCGAGCTGGTCGGGACCGGGGAGCAGATCAGGACCGACAACCCAACCTCGGGGATCAACCAGACGGCCACCACCAAGCACTGGGGCGGCGACCTGGTCCTCACCCCGATCTCGGCGCTCGACGTCCGCGTCGGCTACGGCATCTACAAGGTCGACAGCGCGATCACGATCCGCGTCCCGCAGGACTTCAGCCTCGAGCCCTCCCTGTACACCGAGGACGGGACCGAGAAGAGCGCGTCGGTGACCTACCACGCCGGATCGGTGCGCTTCGACGCCGGCTACTCGCACTTCGAGAACACCGGCGACCTCGCGCTCAAGCTCGACCGCACCAGCCTCGGCTGCGACTTCGACCTGACCCGCACGCTCGGCGCCTCGTTGCGCTTCGACAAGCACATGTACCGCGAGGTCGCGCTGCCGATCGCCAACTTCGACGCCAAGATCTACGGCTTCTTCCTGCGCTGGCACAACGACTGATCGCAGCGCGGCGCACCTGAGTTTTTCGCTTCGGGCTCCCGGTCTCGGGAGCCCGAAGTGTCTCTGGGGACACGCGCGATCAAGGGAAGAGGGGAGACGGTAGAAGGGAGAGGAACTGCGCCCGTCTTCCGTCTCCCTTCACTCGTCTCCCTTCTCCCGTCTCTCTTCTCCCTTCCCCTCGGGGGTCTTGACAAGTAATATGATATCTCCCATCATCAATGTCGTGAATGGAACCGAGGCCTACCGGCTGGACGCGCTGCTCGAACTCGGCCACGCCTGGCCGCACGCCTTGACCGCCGGTGAGATCGCGCGGCGGCGGGGCGTTCCGGCCAAGTTCCTCGCGCGCCTCCTCGGCGGTCTGGCGCGGGAGGGGCTGGTCGTGACCGCCCGCGGAGCCCGCGGCGGGGTCCGCCTGGCCGTTGCTCCCGCCGAGGTGCCGCTGATCCGGCTGCTGCGGCCGCAGCCGCAGCCGGGCACGGGCGGACCGGCGGCGCGCTGGCTCGCCGCGCGCCTGGCCGAGGCCCGGGCCGGCGTGCTGGCGGGGTTGAGCCTCGCGGCGCTGCTCCGCGTCGAGGCGGAGGCCGAGGCCACGGCCGATTTCTGCATCTAGGGAGGAACCATGCGAATCGCGTCGGACATCACGAAGCTCGTCGGCAACACGCCGCTGGTGCGGCTCAACCGCGTCACGACCGGCGGCGCCACCGTGGCGGCGAAGCTCGAGTTCTTCAACCCCGCCCACTCGGTCAAGGACCGCATCGGTGTCGCCATGGTCGAGGCGATGGAGCGAGACGGCCGGCTGCAGCCCGGGCGCTCGGTGATCGTCGAGCCGACGTCGGGAAACACCGGCATCGCGCTCGCGATGGTCGCGGCGGCGAAAGGCTACCGCTGCGTCATCACGATGCCCGAGAGCGTCTCGCTCGAGCGCCGCAAGGTGCTCAAGCTGCTCGGCGCCGAGCTGATCCTGACGCCGGCATCGGAAGGGATGAAGGGCGCGATCCGCAAGGCGGCCGAGTTGCTCGCCGAGATCCCCGGCGCCGCCATGCCGCAGCAGTTCGAGAACCCGGCCAACCCCGAGGTCCACGCCGCGACCACCGCCGAGGAGCTGTGGCGCGACACCGACGGCGGCATGGACGTCTTCGTCGCCGGAGCGGGCACCGGCGGCACGCTCACCGGGGTCGGCCGGGTGTGGCGGGCGCGCAAGCCGGCCGTGCGCATCGTGGCCGTCGAGCCGGCCGGATCGCCGGTCCTCTCGGGCGGAGCACCCGGGCCGCACAAGCTGCAGGGGCTGGGGGCCGGCTTCATCCCCGCCAACCTCGACACCGGCGTCATCGACGAGGTCGTCCAGGTCGGCAACGAGGAGGCGTTCGCGATGGCGCGCCGCCTCGCGCGCGAGGAGGGGATCCTCGCCGGCATCTCCTCCGGCGCCGCCGCGCACGCCGCGGTCGCGATCGCCGCCCGACCGGAGAACGCGGGCAAGCTCGTCGTGTTCGTCGTGCCCTCGACCTCCGAGCGCTACATCTCGACCGAGCTGTTCGCCGGCCTCGACTGATACGAATTCGCCGTCGTTCATGGGCGAATTCACGTCATCGCGAGGAGGCCCGCCGCAGGCGGGACGACGAAGCGATCCCGTTCCTGGCCCAATGCCCACCATCCTCGCCAGGGCACGGGACTGCTTCGTCCACCTCGCTGCGCTCGGTGTCCTCGCAGTGACGGGATTCCTTTACGTCTGATGACAGCTCGGTATGACCCCCGCGCAACACCGGCCGCGTCACGGCAACGCGAGGTCGGGGCGCCCGGCGGCGAGGTGATCGAGCGTCTCGAAGTTCACGATCGCGCCCTCGCCCACCCCGGCGCGCGCGGCGAGCGCCGCCGCGGTGGCGTCGAACGCCAGGTGATGCGGGTGGTGTGCGTCGGAGGCGAGGACGAAGCGGGCGCCGGCGGCCGCGGCGAGGCCGGCCAGCGTCGGGTCGAGGTCTTGACGGCGGGGGAAGCCGTTGATCTCGAGGAGCACGCCTGCGGCCGCGGCCGCCGCGAACACCACTTCCCAGTTGGCGCGGATCCCGGGCCGCCGCTCGAACAGCCGCCCCTGGGGGTGCGCGAGCGCCCAAACCCCGGGTTCCTCGACCGCGCGCACGAGCCGGGCCGTCTGGTCGCGGCGGTCCCTGAGACCGGTGTGGACCGCGGCGAGGACGAGGACCCCCTCCCTGGCGGCGCGCGGCAGGTCGAGGCGGCCGTCGTCGAGGATCTCGGCCTCCAGCCCCTGCACCAGCCAGAGCTCCTCGCCGCGCCGCCGGTTCCACGCCGCCACCGCCAGGCGCTGCAGCTCGATCCCCTCGCCGTCGAGGCCGTTGACGCACTCGAGGCCGCGCGTGTGATCGGCGACGACGGCCCACGACGCGCCGCGGCGCTGGCACGCCCGCGCCATTGCCTCGAGCGTCGCGGCCCCGTCGGAGGCGCGCGTGTGCCAGTGCACCGCGCCGCGCAGCCGCGCCGGCGACGGCGCGGCCGGGGACGCGATGACGCGCGCCACCTCGGCGGCGCTCAGGAACCCCTCCCGCGCCGCGGCGCCGTGCCGGCGCGGCCCCGCGAACCGCTCGGTGGCGGCCGCCAGCGCGTCGCGCGTCCGGCACGCGCGCAGCATCGCCAGCGTCGGCAGCAGCTCGAGCGGGACCGCCTCGGGCCAGCGTCGCGCCGGGGCGAGCTCGCGCGGGTGGTCGAATACCGCGTACGCCGCGCGCAGGAACGCGAGGCGGCGCTCGCCGGCCGGGTGGCTCTCGGCGAGCTGGAAGAGCGCCTCGGCCAGCTCCGCGTTGCTCACCACCGCGCCAGGGTACTGCAGACCGTGCGCCGCCGCCCCGCCGGCGGCGCCGTCGTGGTACCGTTCGGCCATGCACCGGCTGTTGCTCGTGGACGGGCACTCGAACCTCTACCGCGCCTTCTACGCGATCCGCACCGGCCTCGCCGCGCCCGACGGCACGCCGACCAACGCCGCCTACGGCTTCCTCCGCATGCAGCACAAGCTCCTGCGCGACCTCGCCCCCACCCACGTGGCGGTCGCGTTCGACAGCGGCGGCGAGACGTTCCGCACCCGCCTCGACGAGCGTTACAAGGCGCAGCGGCCGCCGATGCCGGAGGAGCTGCGCGCCCAGGTTTCGATCACCGAGGAGGCGGTCGCGCTGCTCGGCCTCGCCGTGCTCGCCGAGCCCGACGTCGAGGCGGACGACGTCATCGGCACCCTCGCGGTCCGCGCCGCCCGTTCCGGCTTCGAGGTCGTGATCGCCTCGAGCGACAAGGACCTGATGCAGCTGGTGCGCGACCCGGTCGTGAAGATGTGGCACACGCGTCTCGAACGCCTGCTCGACGAGCGTGGCGTCGAGGAGGTTTTCGGCGTCGCGCCGGCCCGGGTCGGCGAGGTGCTCGCCCTGATGGGCGACGCCTCCGACAACATCCCCGGGTGCAAGGGGATCGGAGAGAAGACCGCGAAGGAGCTGATCGCGGCCTGGGGCACGGTGGACGAGGTCTACGCCCACCTTGACGAGGTGGCGCCGGCGCGGGCGCGCACGGCGCTCGCGGCGCACCGCGACGAGGTGGCGCTCTCGCGCGAGCTGGTCCGCATCCGCACCGACCTCGCGCTCGGCGAGGACCTCGATGCGCTCGCGCGGCGACCGGCCGACCGCGAGCGCCTCGGCGAGCTCTACCGCCGCCTCGGCTTCCACTCACTTCTCGCCGACGCTCCGGTTCAGGCCGAGCGCGCGCCCATGGCCGCGCGGGCCGCCGCGGCCGGCGAGATCGCCGGCCTGCTGGCGCAG